>NZ_JBHNWH010000011.1:0-114649 GCF_046720935.1 Winogradskyella sp. A3E31 | reverse complement strand
GCATCTGTTACCCCATCATTAAGATCGAATGTTCCTTCACCACTATCACCGTCCTCGCAGACATCTAAGTCGTCGGTCGTTATATCCGGGTTGTCGTAGACTATAATAGTCGCCATACATTGAGCAATCATTGGATTGTTATCAGAACTTAATGTATTAGTGATAGTATATGTGCCTGGCGCTAAAGCAGCAATAGTTTCTGCATTGGCATCAAATGGCCCGCTAGAACCATTACCCGAAATTGTAGACGTAAATGTGTTACCACATTCTGTTCTATCAAATCCGTCTAACCATGTTTGGATAATTTCAAGATCGCCTTCACCTTCACAAAAAGTTAAAGCATCTGGTGGGCAATTTAATTCTGGTTCACAAGTATCAATTAAATCACACTCTTTTACCTTAAAGTTTATAGAACCATTACTTACAACATCATACATCAATGCTATGAAGTATACATTAATATCATTATCAGAAATTACTGCATCTTCATTTATCCAAGTTTTATATTGATTTTGGTCACTACAAGCATCTTCAACATAATTTAAGCTTGCTGTTGAAAAATTTTGAATCTCCATTGTGATTGCAGCATCATCTTTGCCAATTGTATTTATAGAACCTGCATGAAACACAGCCCAAGCATCCATTTTCCCTACTCCTTGAAGTTTTACTGAATTAATATTCTCTGGAGTTGCAAACACAATCCATTGTATATAATTATAGAGATCACCATCCGAACTATAACAAACCGCTGGAACACCCTCATTAACAAAAAGTGTATCATCGGTAAAGGCAACATTTGCACCGGGAGCACTGGCATCAATACCGCAACCGTCAGTGTCTGCTGCAGTTGTACAATTGATGATACCATTACTAACAGCTGAACTGTTAGAACAATATAATTTGGCCATATCTGGAGTAGGGCCATTACCTGTAGGCATAAAATTATTACCTGAACCTGTACCTGCAGCACTACAAGCAGAAATTTCATCGTCACATTGTGCATTTACTGATTGACTGCTCCATCCAAATAATAGAACAACCAACAGAAACTTAAAAGCTAATTTGGGAATCTTTGAAGACAAGAAATTGCCCTCATTGAGAGTAGAGTTTTGAACATCCATAGTTGACATGATTTAATTAATATTACGTTAACCATAACATTATGGAATCATTCAATGCAGATAGAGGGAAACCCTAACTATAAGTATGTTCTTTCTAAAGGTAAATTTTGGACAATTAACGCTATTAATTGTATAAAAGGGAAATAAACCAATATCTAAAGTAAGAATATTATTCTGTCATTCAGAAGTTTAGATGAAGTAATTCTTAACTTTTAGAGATACCGCATCAATATCCGATAATGTGAATACTCTTTGTAAGTAAAAACCTAAAGGTGTGTTTTTGAGATGTAATAGTTAATTGGTTGTCAACTATTTAAACATGTCAACTAATCTTCAGGATGCATAAAGCGTTGCTTGCCCAATAATTCTTCCTCTGTTTCTACATTATCGTCATCTGGGACACAGCAGTCCACAGGGCAAACAGCAGCACATTGTGGTTCTTCATGGAAGCCCATACACTCTGTACATTTATCTGGAGCTATATAATAGACCTCATCACTTATGGGTTCTTGTGGTTCGTCGGCATCTACTTCCTTTCCATTTGGTAAAACCACATTTCCTAATAAACTTGTTCCATCCTTATAGCGCCAATCATCTGCACCTTCATAGATCGCGGTGTTTGGACATTCTGGTTCACAGGCTCCACAGTTAATACATTCGTCAGTGATTATAATCGCCATAGCGTAAATTCTGTTTTTGTTTGCTTAATTTTGCAGCAGCAAAAATAAAGCCTATACATCGGTTAACCAAACTCTTTATGGATTTACAACAAAGAATTAACGCTTTTAAAATTTTAGGTGAGTTTCTAAGGCAATTTGTAATCGAAGAACCTGTTAAATTACGAAATGCTGAAAATAACAAACTGTTTTTAGACGGTTTTAGGCACCAATTAAAATTAGCAGAAGAACACAATTCTTGGTTTACAAAGAATAATCTCAATTTTGCATTGAAGTCATGGGCTAATGCTCTGACCGAAAACAACCTTAATACATGGACATCTAAATATAGTTTTGATGATGTTAACCCTAAAACCATTGCTATTATAATGGCGGGAAATATTCCCTTGGTCGGGTTTCATGATTTTTTATCCGTACTGATTACAGGCCACTCTGTTTTGGTCAAACAATCCACAAACGATAAACACCTTCTGCCTTACCTGGCAAAATATCTAGAAACCATTGAGCCTCAATTTAAAGGTAAAATCAAATTTATAGAAGAAAAGTTAGAAGGTTTCGATGCTGTCATAGCCACAGGCAGTAATAATACAGCGCGCTATTTTGAATACTATTTTAAAGATAAGCCGTCCATAATACGAAAGAACAGAAATTCAGTTGCTGTTTTATCAGGAAAAGAATCTCATGAACAGCTCGAAGCACTATCTGATGATATTTTTAGATACTATGGATTAGGTTGTCGAAATGTTTCAAAAGTGTTTGTCCCTAAAGATTACGCTTTTGATGCTTTTTTTAAGGCCATCTATAAATGGCACTCAATAATTCACGAAAACAAGTATGCCAATAACTATGATTACAACAAGGCCGTTTACTTAATGAGTGAATTTAAGCTATTGGAAAATGGCTTCTTAATGCTAAAAGAAGATGAAAGCTTCTCATCCCCTATTGCTACGGTTTTTTATGAGCACTACAATGATTCTAACAGTTTAAAAGGATATTTAGAATCTAAAAAAGAGGACATACAGTGTATTGTCGCTTATGGATTTACTGAAAATGAAATAGCATTCGGAAAAACACAAGAACCTCAATTATGGGATTATGCAGATAATGTGGACACTGTTGAATTCTTGTTAAAAACATAGGGCAAATATTATTAATTTGATACCTCAATTTTGACTTATAATTAGCACCTTTGTTACCTGTAATTTTAATTTAAAATGATAAAGAAACATAATTTTAGTGCTGGTCCATGCATATTACCAAAATCGGTGATGCAAAAAGCTTCTGAAGCTGTATTAGATTTCGATAACGGTTTGTCTTTACTCGAAATATCACACAGAAGTAAACCTTTTGTTGATGTTATGGAGCAAGCGCGTGCATTGGCTTTAGAACTTTTAGGCCTTCAAGGAAAAGGGTACAAAGCTTTATTTTTACAAGGTGGAGCGAGTACTCAATTTTTAATGGTTGCTTTAAACCTTTTAGAAAAGAGAGCGGGCTATCTCAACACAGGTACATGGTCCGACAAGGCTATAAAAGAAGCTAAAATCTATGATGATATTTATGAAGTAGCTTCATCTAAAGCGGCAAACTATAATTACATCCCAAAAGGTTTTGATATCCCAGATGACTATGATTATTTCCATTGCACATCTAACAACACCATTTTTGGGACTCAGATAAAGGCATTTCCAAATTCTCCTGTTCCCATGGTATGTGACATGAGTAGTGACATCTTTTCTCGTCAACTCGATTTTTCAAAATTCGATCTTATCTATGCTGGCGCACAGAAAAATATGGGACCAGCAGGAACCACTTTAGTGGTTGTAAAAGAAGATGTTTTAGGAAAAGTATCGCGTAAAATTCCGTCGATGATGGATTACAAAGTGCATATTGGCAAAGGCAGTATGTTTAATACCCCTCCAGTTTTTGCAGTGTACACATCCATGCTTACCCTACAATGGTTGAAGGATCTTGGTGGTATTGCTGCTATTGAGGAGGAAAACAAAAAGAAAGCAACACTTATGTATTCTGAAATTGATCTTAATCCTTTATTTAAAGGATATGCGGTTAAAGAAGATCGTTCCATGATGAATGCTACATTCACTTTGGAAAATGAAAACTTAAAAGAAACCTTTGATGCTATGGTCAAAGAGGCTGGCATCAATGGCCTTAATGGTCATCGCAGTGTTGGTGGATATAGAGCATCAATGTATAACGCTCTAACCTTAGACAGTGTAAAGGCACTTGTAGAGGTAATGAGCGAATTGGAGAGCAAAGCTTAAAATTAGTTAGCAGTTTTTACAATGCTTACTATCTCTAACAAATATGTACTGGTGGCTGAGGATTTCAACCACTGAAATTAATTATAAAGATTTCCTCTTATCCTTTCTTTAGAAAGGTAAACATGGGAACGAAAATTAAAATTTTCAATGAAAGTATTAGCAAACGACGGTGTTTCACAAAGTGGAATAACTGCTTTAGAAAAAGCAGGATTTGAAGTAATAACTACAACTGTAGCCCAAGAACAACTTGAAGATTATATCAACAAAAATGATATCGTAGTATTATTGGTTAGAAGTGCTACAAAAGTTCGTAAAAATATCATCGACAATTGTCCAAGTCTTAAAGTTATAGGTCGTGGTGGTGTCGGTATGGATAATATTGATGTGGATTATGCAAGAAACAAAGGGCTCCATGTCATCAATACTCCTGCAGCATCTTCACACTCGGTTGCAGAATTAGTCTTTGGGCACCTTTATGGACTTGCTCGTTATTTACACAATTCTAACAGGGATATGCCATTAGAAGGCGATAGTAAGTTTAAAAATTTAAAAAAGGCCTATGCAAAAGGTACTGAATTAAAAGGCAAAACTTTGGGTGTTTTTGGTTTTGGTCGTATCGGGCAAGCTACTGCTAAAGTGGCCATTGGGGCAGGTATGAAAGTCATAGCCTTTGACCCTTTTATTGAAAAAACGGATCTTGAACTAGAATTTTTTGATGGACAAACATTGAATTTTGAAATCAAGACCATTTCTAAGGAAGATGTTTTAAAACAATCGGACTTTATTACACTGCACGTTCCTGCACAAAAGGATTATGTTATTGATGACGCCGAATTTAAATTAATGAAAGATGGTGTTTATTTAGCCAATGCCGCTCGTGGTGGTGTGGTTAATGAGGTAGCATTAGTAAAGGCTATCGAAAGCGGAAAAGTCGCAGGTGCAGCTTTAGACGTTTTTGAAAAAGAACCAACTCCAGAAATCCAATTACTAATGAACCCAGCTTTGTCATTAACACCTCACACAGGGGCTGCGACCAACGAAGCACAAGACAGAATTGGGTCTGAACTCGCTTCACAGATTATAAGTATTCTAAAATAATTAGAAACTAGCTTCTTAACTCTGATAATAAGCCTTCAAAACTCATTTGAAGGTTTTTTTCGTAACTTGAAAATCTAACCAAAAAACAAAGAAATGGCAGGAATATTAGATTTATTAGATAGCGATATGGGAAGGCAACTTATCAGTGGAGTTTCCCAACAAACAGGTGCGCCCGAGGACAAAACAAGTAGCTTAATGACTATGGCAATGCCCGTTTTAATGCAGGCCATGAAGCGAAATGCTTCTACTTCACAAGGTGCTGAAGGTTTACTTAATGCCCTTAACAGTAAGCATGACGGTAGTATTTTAGACAATCTTGGAGGTCTTTTTTCTGGTGGTGTGGATCAAAATGTAATGAATGATGGTGAGAAGATTTTAGGTCATGTGCTTGGTGGCAAGCAACAGCATGTTCAAACTGCTCTGAGTCAAAAATCCGGTATAGATGCGGGTTCGGTTTCACAAATTCTAAAAATTGCAGCACCCATATTAATGGGTATGCTAGGCAAACAAAAACGTCAAAACAATGTTTCAAGTCCATCGGCATTAGATGGTCTATTGGGAGGCTTAATTAAAGACAATTCTCCTCAGCAAGAACAAAGCTTCTTAGAAAGCATTTTAGATGCTGATGGTGACGGGAGTGTCATAGATGATGTCGCAGGTATGGTTCTTGGCGGTAACAAAAAGAAAAGTGGTCTTGGAGGTTTACTTGGAGGGCTATTTGGGAAAAGGTAGTTCTAGTTTATAAAATCTATACATATTTAGCCACGCCATGCGTGGCTTTTTCTATGTTAAATGCTTGTAAAATAAGCAGCTAACACCATCTCTTTTTTGTATCTTTATTAAAATTAAAAGCTATGAAAACAATCATACTACTCTTACTGGTGGCTCTTGGCTTTAACAGTTGTAAATCTATTGAACCACAAAACAATTCCTCAAGCGAACGTGAAGAGGCTTTAGTGGACAATGATACTGTTGTTATTGGCAGTGATGAAACCACTTACGAAATTATAATTATTGAGCCAGGATTTAACGCTTGGTTACAATCCATAGCAAGACCAGAGGGTTATTATTCCCAAAATTTCCTAGAAACCAGAAATCAGATTTTAGTACAAGCATGGAACCAACGTGTGTTGCAACCAAGTGTTTATGACCCAAACTTATACGAGTTACAAATAGATTATAATAGTAGAACGGATTATGGCTATGAGGTAAATTATAAACTTTACAATTATTTTATCTATTTCCAAAGGAAGTACAACCAACGCCTAAGTGGTTTTATTCCCCGAATTTAAATACATTTGCAGCATCAAAAACTGCTATGGAAAAATTTAAAAAACGCTGGGAAATTCAACAGAATTGGCAACTTCTTTTCCCTTTTTTAGGATTAATTGGCTTAGGTTATTCAGTGTTTAGGCTTTCAAAAGTTATGGTTACTGATGATAGTTTAGTTTTGTTGGGATTAACTTCTTGTATTCTTTTTTTCGTTCTTCTTAAATTCACATTATTCATTTTTAAAAAGTTAGAAAGCAAATGGGTGTTAGATTACCGCTGGGAAATGATTCGGGTATTTATCGTTTTTGCAATTACAGGGTCATCGTCAATGTATGTAGGAAGACCAATTATGCAACTCATCGGAATTACTAAAGAAAACTTAAACCCCATACTCTACTGGATTTTATTTATTATCATTGGGCTCATCTTCTACCAAATACTATTGGTCACCTTTGGCTGGTTGTTTGGACAATTCAAGTTCTTTTGGGAGTTTGAAAAGAAAATGTTGAAGCGAATGGGACTAAAACGTATTTTAGATTGAACAATAAAACAGCATACATCATAAAAGGATTGGGCCTAGTTTTGGTTATAGCCCTGCTCATCCCGACTGCTGTTAAGTTTTCCCATATTTTTGAAAAACACGAACACCAAGTGTGTTTAGGAAAGACAGATTCGCACCTTCATGACTTTGACATAGATTGTGAGTTCTACAAATTCAAATTAAGCACTCAGTTTTATCATGTTTTTGAAAACCCTATTCAGATTCAAAACCAAATAACTACAAATATTGTTGCTTCACAGTACCACTTCGTAAGTGACTACCAAAAATTACCTTTTGCCCTACGCGGCCCTCCTATATTGATTTAATTACCCGTTTTTAAACATTTATTTTAAAACATTAAATCAATTACAATGAAACTATTTACCCTATGGCTAAGCATATTGCTAGCTTGTCCCATTTTTGCACAAACCACTATAACTGGTAAGGTTGTTGACTCAGAAACAAGCTCACCTCTCTTTTATGTTACTATTTACAGTCCCCAACTAGAAAAAGGCACAACAACTGATGACACCGGAAGTTTTTCTATTGAGCTTCCCAACGGAAACAACAAATTGGTCATTTCTAGTCTTGGCTACGCTACGCAATCCATAACAGTTAATGAAAACACATCTGGTCTTATAGTACAGTTAGTGCCATCTGCGATTGAAATGGAAGAGATTATTGTTTCTACTCCATTTCATAAACTTCAAAGTGAAAACGTTATGAAAGTAGAACAGGTTAGCATCAACGAACTTAAAGCCAATGGTCAACTAACGCTTGCTGATGGTATCACAACAATTGCTGGGGTTGAAAGTATTTCAACAGGCAATAGTATTGGCAAACCTGTTATTAGAGGCTTAAGTAGTAACCGTGTCTTAGTCTATACTCAAGGTGTTCGATTAGAAAATCAACAATTTGGTGATGAACATGGGCTTGGCATTAACGATGCTGGTGTAGAGAGTGTAGAGGTTATAAAAGGCCCTGCTTCCTTATTGTATGGTAGTGATGCCCTCGGTGGAGTGCTTTACATTAACCCCGAACGTTTTGCAAATACACACGAAAGTAGCGCGGATGCTTCTGGAACATATTTTAGCAATACCAAAGGCTATAGCACTAATGCTGGCTACAAACAGTCTGGTGAAAAATTAAAATACCTTTTTAGAGGTAGTTTGGCTGAGCATTCTGATTATAATACGGAAGATTACCGTGTTACTAATTCAAGGTTTAGAGAACAGGATTTTAAAGCAGGAATTGGTTTTCAGGACGTTAATTTTAAGACTGAACTTCGTTATAATATCAATGCTTCCGAATTGGGAATACCTGAAGAGATTGGAGAACAGTCCACTAATCGTTCTGTACTTCTACCCTATCAGGATATTGAAAACCACATCTTTAGTTTAAAATCATCTGTGTTCTTTAAAAATTCTAGCTTGGATGTTACTGCGGGTTATATTTATAACAACAGGCGAGAGTTCGAAGACCACCATCACGAAGGTGAAGAGGAACATGAAGAAGAGGAACATGAAGATGAAGAGCATGAGGAAGAGGAAGAAGTTGAAGAAGCAGCATTACACATGAAGTTAAAAACTTTCAACTATGACATAAAGTATAATTTTCCGCAATTTGGAAAGTTTGAGACTATTGTTGGCGTACAAGGAATGAACCAGGTAAACACAAACTACGGTGAAGAACAGTTAATACCAGATGCAACGACTAATGATATTGGGATTCTAGCGACATCTCACATTCACTTCAATACCCTAGATATTCAGTTAGGAGTACGTTTTGACAATAGAAACATCGATATCATAGAATTGGGCTCAAGGTCATTTAATAGCTTTAATGGTGCCTTTGGTGTAAAAACCAACATTGTGGACAAACTAAGTGTAAGACTAAACCTAGCTTCAGGTTTTAGAGCACCAAATCTTGCAGAATTAGGTTCCGACGGAGAACATGAAGGTACCAATCGCTATGAAATCGGGAATTTTAATTTAGATAATGAACAAAATTTTCAAGCAGATTTAGCCTTGGAATTTAAAAATGAGCATGTAGAGATATTTGCTAATGGTTTTTACAATAAAGTAAACAATTATATTTTTCTTAATCCTAACGGTGATTTTATTGATGGAGACCCTGTCTTTTTATACGACCAAGACAATGCAAAACTTTATGGAGGTGAATTCGGCATGCATTTGCACCCACACCCCATTGATTGGTTGCATTTAGAATCTAGCTTTGAAACCGTAACAGGAAAGCAAGACAATAGTGAGTTTCTACCCCTTATTCCTGCAAACTCTTTAACAAATACACTTAGAGTAGAATTTAATGATGACCAATTAAAAAACAGTTACGCTTTTGTGACGTTGAAATCAACATTTCAACAAAATAATGTCAGTGCATTTGAAACCGAAACCGATAGTTATAATTTACTGAGTGCGGGCTTGGGCGCAACACTTAATGTTCTAGATAATGATCTAACTGTTAGGATCACTGGGAAAAACCTTTTAAACACTACATATATACATCATTTGTCTCGATTAAAACCAAATGACATCTTTAATCCAGGCCGTAATATTATTGTTGGTATGACCTATACTCTTTAAAAGAAAAGCATCCATAAACGGATGCTTTTTTTATTCAATTTCCTTTATCTCCTTATTTTTATAAACGTAGGTGTAGAACCACATTAACGTAAATGTTGGCACAACATCCACAAATGGTAATGCCTCCTCAACAAAGGTAATGACACCAGCAATCTTACCAGGCTTCCCTTTGTATAGCTTTGTCATTATCCAACCCGATAAAGGTGCCCAAACAATATCGGCGAATTCACCTATACCAGGAATTACAAAAGAGACGTAACCAAGCGCATCCAATATAATACTAAGTATAAGTTTCGAGTATTTTTTCATTCAGTTATTTTTATTCAATCAATTCAATAAGTATTCCAAAGTTATGAAAATGACATATTAGCAATTTAATTCTTTCGACATTTTGTTAAATATTCAATAAAACGCAATGCTAATAAAGGATTTTTAACTTTTAATTAGGAAGATAGAGCAAATTTGAATCTTAGATTTGTACTGATCTTTATTTCAAAAAGGATTACATAGCACATCGTCAACCTTAACTGTTAATGCACAAAAGCTTACTTTTCGCCCTATCCTGTTTTATCATAACATTTACCGGACATTCACAAACAAAAAAAACGTTGCAAATACAGCGTACACAAACACCACCAAAAATTGATGCTGTATTAGATGAAGATGCTTGGAATTCTGCAGATATAGCTACAGATTTTGTGCAGTTTAGACCAGAAATAGGAGTTCAAGATCTAGAAGATGTAAGAACCGAAGTAAAAATGGTTTATGATGACCAGGCCATTTATGTTTCAGCATACCTCTATGACGACCCTAGTTTAATAATGCGCCAATTTACAGAAAGAGATAATTTTGGACAATCAGATTTTTTTGCAGTCGTCTTTAATCCGAATAATGACGCTCAAAACGATACAAACTTTTTTGTGACAAGTTCTGGGACACAAGGTGATGCTACCGCCAACCCAACCATTGGTGAGGATTTTAGTTGGAATGCCGTTTGGGAAAGTAAAGTAAGAATGGTTGATGACGGTTGGATTGTTGAAATGAAAATCCCGTATCGAGCCTTACGGTTTACAGATCAAGAAGAACCAACGTGGGGGATTCAATTCCATCGTCATTTTCGACGAACACGTTCACAATCTACTTGGAACCCTTTAGACCCTACTCAAGGCAACATAGGACTTTACCATGGGGAGTTGATAGGTTTGGATAACATTAAACCACCGGTACGACTCAATCTCTACCCTTTTGCTACGGGAATTGTCAATTCATTTGACGGCGAAACGACAACAGATTTAGCCTATGGTTTAGATCTTAAATATGGTATCACGGATAATTTTACATTAGACGCCACACTGATTCCAGATTTTAGTCAAGCTGGATTTGACAATATTGTACTAAACCTAGGACCTTTTGAACAGACATTTTCTGAGCAGCGTCAATTCTTTACCGAAGGTGTGGAGTTATTTTCAAAGGGTAACCTATTCTTTTCTAGACGTATTGGTAATGCCCCATCAGGGCAGTTATCTTTAAATGAAAATGAAACTGCTAACGTTCCTGGAAAAGTAAAAGTCTTAAATGCTGTCAAAGTTTCTGGTAGAACTAAGAAAGGATTAGGCGTTGGTGTTTTCAATGCTATTACTGAAACAACAGAAGCTAAAATCACCAATACTGATACAGGTGAGTCTCGCAGAGAAGTTGTAGAACCTTTTACCAATTATAATGTATTGGTTGTGGATCAGCAATTTAATGGTAACTCGTCCATAAGCCTTATCAACACTAATGTTCTGCGAGAAGGCATGTTTAGAGATGGTAATGCAACAGCCTTAGAAGCTAATATACAGAACAAGAGAAACACATACCGCATCTTTTCTCGAGCGCGGATGAGTAATGTTAATTATCAAGGAATAAATGATGTCACTACTGGGTTTGATACTTTTATTAAGATAAGCAAGACCCATGGTAATTTAAGATATGAGTTTGACCATAGCTATTCTGATACTAAATTCGACATAAATGACTTAGGGTTAAACTTTAGAAACAACTTTAATAATTTTGGTATTGAAGCCTCATACCAAATATTTGAACCTCAAGGCAATAAAAACCAGTACAGGGTCAATATGTACGCAAATTATCAAAACTTAGCTATACCTTATACGTTCACAAGCTTTAATTTTGGTGGACGTTATTTTGCGCAACTCAAAAGTCTTGATGCTTACGGTTTTGATATTAATGTAAGGCCGGGTAAGCAGTTTGATTATTTTGAATCTCGTGATGGTCGCCCATTCATTTTTGAGAACTTCGGAAATATTGGTGGTTTCATTTCCTCTAACTATAACGAGGCTTTCGCTTATGATATAAAACTCCAAGTTGGTGCTATAGCAGAAAAAGGTCGTGACTTATTTACTTATGAGCTAGAGCTGAGCCCTCGTTTTAGATTCAATGAACATACATTGTTGATTTATCGTTTTGAGTTAGATTCTAACAACGGACAGCGTGGTTATGCTACTTTTGAAGACGGTCAGCCAATCTTTGGCGAAAGAAACAGAAGGCAAATAACCAATCGTATTACAGGAAATTACACCTTTAATCCTTACCATACTTTACGTTTATCATTCAGACATTATTGGGATGTAGTTGATTACGATGATGAGCTCTTTACATTGTTAGACAATGGAAGATTAACCAATGATACGGGTTATACAGTGGATAATGTAGATAATGATCCTAATATAAATTTTAGTACTTGGAATGTTGATCTTAGTTACACATGGCAGTTTGCTCCAGGTAGCTTTTTAACTGCCCTTTACAGAAATCAACTATTTAATATTAATGGAATGAGTAAGGAAGGCTTTTCTGAAAGTTTAAATGACTTATTTGATCAGTCCATACAGAATACAATATCGCTTCGACTTCAATACTTTATTGACTTTAATGGTATTAAATCGGTCTTCACTAAAAATAAAGAGAACTCCTAATTGTTTAGTTCTGCTTTAAGTGGTAATTTCACAGTATGAGTACAATTATTTCAGCAAAAAACATTTATAAGAGCTATAAAGACTTACAAGTTTTAAAAGGTGTAGATATAGACATTAAAGAAAGTGAAATCATTTCTATTGTCGGTGCATCTGGAGCAGGAAAAACAACACTTTTACAAATTTTAGGCACATTAGATAAACCAGATTATACTTCTGAAACAGAATTGGTTATCAATTCTAAATCTATTAAAGGTTTAAAGGACAAAGACTTAGCGCAATTTAGAAACACAAATATTGGTTTTATATTTCAGTTTCATCAGTTGTTACCAGAATTTACAGCTTTAGAAAATGTATGTATTCAGGCTTTTATTCATAAAACTCCAAGAGCAGAAGCTGAAAAACGCGCTGAAGAACTACTAACCTATTTAGGTTTGAGCGAGCGTATGCACCATAAACCCAATAGCATGTCTGGTGGTGAGCAGCAACGTGTCGCTGTAGCAAGGGCACTCATCAATAATCCTAAGATCATTTTTGCGGATGAACCATCGGGAAACTTAGATAGCGAATCTGCAGAACAATTGCATCAACTATTTTTTAAGCTAAGAGAAGAATTTCAACAAACTTTTGTCATAGTGACTCATAACAAGGAATTAGCAGCCATGGCTGATAGAACTTTGACTATGGTTGATGGGAAGATTACGACCTAATAAGTAAGGTAATTACTTCGAATAAAAATGATTAAATCGTACCTTTGTATAGGTAAAATATTATAACCATTATGTCATTTAGAATAGAAAAAGATACTATGGGCGAGGTTAAAGTCCCTTCAGATAAACTCTGGGGTGCACAAACCGAACGCTCTCGAAATAATTTTAAGATCGGTGCTCCGGCATCAATGCCTTTAGAAATCGTTTATGGCTTTGCGTACCTTAAAAAAGCTGCAGCTTACACCAATGCAGAACTAGGTGTTTTGCCTGAAGAAAAAAGAGATTTAATTGCAAAGGTATGTGACGAGATTTTAGAGGGGCAACACGACGATCAGTTTCCATTAGTGATCTGGCAAACAGGATCTGGTACCCAAAGTAATATGAATGTCAATGAAGTTATTGCCAATAGAGCACATCAAATTGCTGGACATGTTATCGGTCATGGAGAAAAAACGATTCAGCCTAATGATGATGTTAATAAATCGCAATCATCTAATGACACGTTCCCTACAGGGATGCATATTGCTGCTTATAAAAAGGTAGTAGAGACGACAATTCCTGGAGTCATTCAATTAAGAAATACGCTTCATAACAAATCGCAAGAGTTTAAAGATGTCGTCAAAATTGGCCGTACCCATTTAATGGACGCCACTCCCCTAACCTTAGGTCAGGAGTTTTCAGGATATGTGTCGCAATTAGACCATGGCTTAAAAGCTCTGGAAAATACGCTTTCGCATCTTAGCCAGTTAGCTTTAGGTGGTACAGCGGTTGGCACAGGATTAAACACACCTAAAGGCTACGATGTTTTGGTCGCCAAATATATTGCTGAATTTACCGAATTGCCTTTTGTAACGGCCGAAAATAAGTTTGAAGCATTGGCTGCCCACGATGCAATTGTCGAATCACACGGGGCTTTAAAACAATTAGCTGTCTCTCTTAATAAAATTGCAAATGATATCCGTATGATGGCCTCTGGTCCACGATCAGGGATTGGAGAAATTATTATTCCTGCTAATGAGCCAGGAAGTTCTATTATGCCAGGAAAAGTGAATCCGACACAATGTGAAGCCTTAACCATGGTTTGTGCCCAAGTGATGGGTAATGATGTCGCTGTGACTGTTGGTGGCACACAAGGACATTACGAACTCAATGTATTTAAGCCTATGATGGCTGCAAATTTGTTACAATCGGCGCAACTTATAGGGGATGCTTGTGTGAGTTTTGATGAACACTGTGCTTCGGGAATAGAGCCGAACTGTTCTGTTATAACACAATTATTAAACAACTCGTTAATGTTGGTAACAGCATTAAATACCAAAATTGGGTATTACAAAGCCGCTGAAATTGCAAATACTGCTCATAAAAACGGTACGACCCTGAAAGAAGAAGCCATTAACCTAGGTTATGTTACGGCCGAAGAATATGATGAATGGGTAAAACCTGAAGACATGGTTGGTGGGTTGAAGTAATTTAACTTCTCGAATTTATATAACGTCAGACATTACTCTGGCGTTTTTTTTTATCCTCAAAAATGACAATCTTTACAAAAAATCAACTACTGTGTCTATTCTTATAAAAAATATTAACCAGCTACTACAGGTACACGAAGACAATGTCACTATAGTCAAGGGAGCAAAAATGAAAACGCTTCCCCTCATAGAAAATGCCTACGTCTATATTGTTGATGATACTATTGTAGAGTACGGAAGCATGGATAATATCGGTGATATAAAAGCTGAAGAAACGATAGATGCTACCGGAAAAATAGTTTTACCCTCATGGTGCGATTCTCATACACATATTGTCTATGCTGGTAATAGAGCTTCAGAATTTGTAGACCGAATTAATGGCTTAAGTTATGCTGAAATTGCCAATCGTGGTGGAGGTATTCTAAACTCGGCTAAAACACTTCAAAACACATCAGAAGATGATCTTTATAAACAATCCTTAAAACGACTCAACGAAGTAATTGCCATGGGCACCGGAGCAGTAGAAATTAAAACGGGTTATGGATTGACCGTTGAGGCTGAACTAAAAATGCTTAAAGTGATTAAGCGCCTAAAGCAAGACAGCTTAGCCAAAGTGAAACCTACACTTTTGGCTGCTCATGCTATTCCAGAAAAATATAGGAGTGATAAAGCATCTTATTTAAAAATTATTATAAATGAGCTGTTACCAAAGGCATCAAGCCTAAGGATTGCCGAATATATCGATGTGTTTTGTGAAGAAGGTTATTTTAGTATTGAAGATACAGAGGCCATATTAAAAGCTGCTAAAAAATACCATTTACAACCAAAAATACATGTCAACCAATTTAATATTCTTGGTGGAGTGGCTCTTGGTGTTAAGTACAATGCGCTATCTGTAGATCATCTTGAGGAATTAAATGATGATGACATAAAAGCTTTAAAAGAGTCTATCACCATGCCTGTTGCCTTACCTGGATGTTCTTACTTTTTAGGAATTCCTTATACTCCAGCCCGAAAAATTATAGATGCCGGCTTACCACTTGCTATTGCGACTGACTTTAATCCTGGTTCTGCTCCGAGCGGTAACATGAACTTTGTCGTCAGTTCGGCATGTATAAAATTAAAAATGACCCCAGAAGAGGCTATCAATGCTGCAACAATAAATGGTGCTTATGCAATGGGTATTAGCAATATGTATGGTAGTATCACTAGAGGGAAAAAGGCTAATTTAATTATTACCAAACCGATGGATAACTATGCATCTATTGCTTATGAGTTTGGGCAGGATCCAATAGACCGTATTATTATAAACGGCATTTCATTATAAAAAAAAATCCGAAGCGAGATGCTTCGGATTCTTAACCAACCAACCATTGTTTCTACTTTAGAGTAAACTCTGAGCTAGAAACCAACTCTTTTTCGTTAAATACGTTTACTGTGTAACGCCCTTCTTCAAAATCTTCATCTCCATTAGGGGCAATAAACTCACAGATATTTAAGTTTCTGTTTTCGTAATTAAACGTACTGATTAAACTGTAGTTTAAAGACTGTGTTTCAAATTGTACTTCTGCATTTAATCCTAAAACATTATTCTTAGGATCAATAACTTGCACGTACATTGCTTTGTTTCCTGGTTCAGCTAATTTATTCTTAGCTACTGTATAACAAATTCTAATTTTATCACTACGTCTTGCTCTTTCTGTAGGGATTAATTTTCCGCTACTTCTTTCAATGACACCAAATCCTTTAAGTTCAACAGCTTGTAAGGTAGAAGCATCTTCTACAACATTTGCCAATTCTGTATTTTGAACTAAAAGAGAATCTGTAAACATGGTACGCTCAGCCAATTGAACTTGGGTGCTATCTAAGGATGTTGCTAACAATTCATTTTCTCCTTTAAGACGGTCGTTTTCCTTTAATAATACGTCCATCTCTTCTTCAAGAGCTAAAAATTTCTTTTTATATCTCCATAAGCTATTCACGCTATTTTGAGACACTTTTAAAGAGTCCATTAATCCTTGGATTCTTTCTCTTGCTTCTACTAAATTTTGGTTTGCCACTTCATTTTCTCCTATAGCCTCATCGTACTGAGCTGCCATATTGCTAAGATCTTGCATCACCTGTTCCTTTTCACTAACTAATTCTGCTTGCGTTTGTTTATTGTCACTATACTGTTTTGAAGCATAAAATGCAGTACCGACAAATAGGGCCAATAGAATACCTATGGCTACTTTTAATCCAATATTACTTTTTGAACTGTTTGAACTTTCCATAATTGATTTGTTTTAAGTTACTATTAATTCTTGTTTTATAATTTCGTGAAGTTAAAAATGATTGGTTAAAACTGTATTTTTATATCTTAATTTTATTTTGAATGCAACATCTTCAACTTTTTGATTCTAAATCTTGCAAGGCTTTATTAAAAACCCGAAAGGGTGAATCTAAATTTGGCGAGCACATCCATTTCATCTCTGACCTCACTAACATATACGATTCAATTAAAAATTTAGACGTCGACTATGTAATTTTTGGTATTTCTGAAGACATCGGTGTATATGCAAACTACGGAAACACTGGCACGAAACGAGCTTGGTCAGCTACGATTAAATTTTTGTTAAATATACAAGCAAACGATTTTACAATAGCAGATCGTGTTGCCATCTTAGGTCATTTGGAATATCCTGAGTTTTATAATGACTTCGATTTTAATAAAAAAAGAACCAAAAAACAAATTAAAATTGCACGGCAATTCGTTGAGACCATCGATGCCGATGTGTCTCGTTTAGTTTACACAATAGTTAAAGCAGGTAAGACTCCAATTGTAATTGGCGGCGGTCATAACAATTCTTATGGAAATATAAAAGGCACGGCTTTAGCATTAAACTCTACTATTAATGTTATAAATCTAGATGCCCATTCAGATTTTAGGGCTGAAGAAGGTCGGCACAGTGGCAATGGGTTTAGTTATGCCTTAGCTGAAGGTTTTTTAGAAAAGTATTTCATTTTTGGGCTGCATCAAAATTATACGTCTTCGCAATTATTAAAATCTTTTAAAAAGTTGAAAAACATTAAATATGTGACCTTCGACAAATTAGTGATGAAATCGATCCCCTTTAAATCTGCTATAGAGAAAAGTCACAAACATATTGCGGACAGTCCATTCGGGATTGAAATTGATTGTGATGCTATCGAAAATGTACCCAGTAGTGCTATGACCCCAAGTGGCTTTAGCGTAAAACAAGTACGTCGTTTCATCAATTACTTCGCTCAACAAGCGGATGTGCAATATCTTCATATTTGTGAAGCATCTCCTTCAGAAGACGACGAACAGCACGTTGGCAAGCTCATTTCGTATTTAATTACCGATTTTATTAAAGCAAATGGAAGTTAAAATTATACCATATAATAACAAGTACGCTAAGGATTTTTACGAGTTAAATTTAGAATGGTTGCAAACCTATTTTTATGTAGAACCATTTGATGAAGAAGTTTTAAGCAAGCCACAGCAATATATTATTGACAAAGGTGGTTATATCTTTTTCGCAAAACTTAACAATGAAATTGTTGGTACAGTTGCATTAATGCCAATGAAAACAAAAGGCGTCTTTGAACTCACTAAAATGGCTGTATCACCAAATCACAGAGGATATAAAATTGGTCAAAAACTGATGCAACAATGTATTGGTTTTGCAAAATCTGAAAAGTTTGACAGACTACTGCTCTACTCTAATACAAAACTAGAAAATGCAATTTACATTTACAGAAAGTATGGCTTTATTGAGTTGCCACTTGAAGCCAACTCACCATATAAGCGAAGTAATATCAAAATGGAATATCCTCTATAAAAAAACACTCCGACTAAGGAGTGTTTTTAACCAACCAATCAATAAAATAAAAAATTACTCTCTTATTTTTAGTATTTAAGCAACTACGCTTAGTTTTTCTTCAACTTGTGTATTGCAAGTTTTAGTTTCAAATTGATTTGACGTATTTTTTTCGCCACCAGCTTTTAATGCTTTATCCCCAGCAAAAAATGTTTTATGATCATCACCAAGGTTAGAACCAGCCATTCTTTGATGTTTTACACATGAAACGCCTTTTCTAATTTCTTGTCGTTGTACACCTTTTACATAAGCCAACATGCCCTCGTCTCCAAAATAGCCTTCAGTTAAATCATTCATGTGCAACGCAGTTGTATGGTACGTTGGTAATGTAATCAAGTGATGAAAAATCCCAGCTTCTCTTGCAGCATCAATTTGAAAGGTTTTAATTTTTTGATCTGCACGAAAGCATAATTCTGAATTATCATATTCTGAGTCCATTAAATTATTTCTGTCATAAGCAGTCATATTTTCGCCTTCCAATACCATATCATCGTAGGCTTGATTACGGAAATTTAATGTCCAGTTAAATGAAGGTGAATTGTTATAAACCAATTTAGCATTTGGTACAACTTGTCTAACCCTGTTTACCATATGTGCAATTTGTTTCACATTTGGTGTTGGTGTTTCAATCCATAATAAATCTGCTCCATTTTGAAGACTCGTCACACAATCCAACACAACACGATCTATGTTTGAACCGTCTTTGAATTTATACAAACCGTTTGGCAACCTTACAGGACGTACCAGTTTACCATTTCTTTTTAGCAACACATCATCTTCTCTTGCGTCATTGATATCAATTTCTTCAGCTTCTACAAAAGCTAAATATTGAGATGCTAAATCTCCTGGTTCTTGACTCACAGGTAATTTTTGAGTAAGTCCTGCGCCTTCTGAGTCTGTTCTTGCTACAATAATTCCTTCTTCTACTCCTAATTCCAAAAATGCATATCTGATAGCATTAAGCTTAGCAATAAAATCTTCATGTGGTACAGTTACTTTTCCGTCTTGATGACCACATTGTTTAGCATCAGACACTTGATTTTCAATCTGAATAGCACAAGCGCCAGCTTCAATCATTTTTTTAGTTAACAAATACGTAGCTTCCTCATTACCAAAACCAGCATCTATATCTGCAATAATAGGAACTACATGTGTTTCGAAGTTATCAATTTCGTCTTGTACATCCTCACCTCTTTCTAGCCTGTTGAACAAATCATTCAACTCAATAGCATCTGCTTGACGCAAAAAATCATAGATTTCAGCTATAAGACTAGGAACAGCTGTTTTTTCGTGCATAGACTGATCTGGTAATGGCCCAAATTCTGAACGCAATGCAGCAACCATCCAACCTGATAAGTACAAGTATCTCTTACTTGTGGTTTTGTGATGCTTTTTTACAGCAATCATTTTTTGTTGTGCCACAAAACCATGCCAGCAGCCTAATGATTGTGTGTAATTTGAAGCGTCTGCATCATATTCTGCAATGTCCTTTCTCATAATGGACGCAGTGTATTTAGCGATATCCAAACCAGTTTTAAAACGATTTTGTGTAACCATTCTAGCTGCACTTTCAGGATTAATTGCATTCCATGTGTTTCCGTACTTTGCTTTAAGATTCCTTACTGTTTCCAATGCAGAACTATAATTGCTTTGTGCCAAATTTTTCATAATTTTGTGTTGCTTTATTATTTATTAATATGAGTATCCTGTTGAATGTTGCCGCATTCGCAGGATTTTTTGTTTTAGATGTATTGGTATGCTGGAAGCGTTAAAAATTCTTCAAACTCTTCAGCACTTACTAGCTCATCAAATAGTTTAATTGCTAGGTTAAATTTGGTATTTCTTATGTTTTCTTCTCCAATCTGAAGAATTAGTTTTTCTACTTCGTCATCAAAAATATCTGCATATAATTCAGTGTTAAAAACTCTACCATCTTCCAAAATCATTTCATTTTTGAGCCATTGCCAAAGTTGAGTTCTGGAAATTTCGGCAGTTGCAGCATCTTCCATTAAATTGTAAAGCGCAACAGCTCCATGACCTCGTAGCCAAGCTTCAGTATATAAAATACCTACATTTATGTTTTTTCTAACGCCTTCTTCAGTCACTGTGCCTTTAGGTAACTCAACCAAATCTTCCTTAGAGATTTTCACATCATCTCTGGTTACGTGCAATTGATTTGGTGTTGGCATGTGTTTGTTAAACTCTTTCATTGCCACTTCTACCAAAGCAGGATGAGCAACCCAAGTTCCATCATGACCATTTTGCACTTCACGTTCTTTGTCCAACCTCACTTTTTCTAATGCTGCTATATTGGCATGATCATTATTTTTAATAGGAATTTGTGCAGCCATTCCTCCAATGGCATGGATTCCTCTTTTGTGACAACGCTGAATGACCAATTTTGAATAGGCATCCATAAAAGGCGATGTCATTGTTACCTGATCTCTGTTTGGTACTACAAAATTGTCATGATTTCTAAATTTTTTGATATACGAAAAAATGTAATCCCATCGTCCGCAATTCAGTCCTACAATATGGTCTTTCAATTCGTAGATAATTTCATCCAACTGAAAACTCGCAGTAATCGTTTCAACCAAAACAGTTACTTTAAATGTCCCTGTTGGCACATTCAAATAGTCTTGAGCAAACTCAAAAACCTCATTCCACCAACGTGCTTCTAAATAATGCTCCAATTTTGGTAAATAGAAATAAGGCGCTGTGTTATGTTCTAAACGTGTTTTTGTATTGTGAAACACATATAAGCCAAAATCAACCAAACTTCCTGAAGCCTCTTCTTTATTAATTAGTAGATGTCTTTCATTTAAATGTAAACCCCTTGGGCGCACCAATAAAACAGCAGTTTCATTATTTAATTGATATGTTTTACCTCGCTTTACATCGTAAAGGGAAATGGTTTTATTATTGGCATCCTTAAGGTTTTGCTGACCTTCAATAGCATTTTTCCATGTTGGTGAGTTACTATCCTCTAGGTCTGCCATAAAGGTTTTTGCACCAGAATTAAGTGCGTTGATAATCATTTTTCTGTCTACAGGACCTGTAATCTCCACACGTCTGTCAATTAAATCATGAGGAATATCTCCCGCAACCCAATCGCCTTCTCTAACGGATTTTGTTTCTTCGGGAAAATCTGGAAACTCACCTTTATCAAAATCTTGTTGTTGTAGTTCTCTTTTTTCTAAAAGTTGCAGCCTTTTAGTATTGAATTTTTCGTGCAAAGCTGTTAAGAACTCAAGAGCTTCATCAGTTAAAACTTCAGGATAATAGTTGTTAACTTCTCTTGAATACTGAAATTTTAAAGGCTTTAATAATGTGTTTTCCATGCGCTTAATATTTTATGGATACAATGATATAACAAACAAATTAAAAAAACAAGCGAACGTTCGCTAAAAATATAAATTCGCTATATATAATAATTCGCAAATAATGCTATATTTGTTTTATGGAAGAAGAATATATTAAACTCATTTTTGGATTAAAGCTAAAACAGATAAGGACTGAGAAGAATTTATCGTTGTTTGGATTATCTAAGCTTTCAGGTTTATCAAAGTCGTATTTAAACGAGATTGAAAAAGGGAAAAAATACCCTAAGCCTGATAAAATCTCCATTCTTTCTGAAAAACTAGACGTGCCTTATGACAATATGGTGTCACTAAAACTGGATAAAAATCTCGCTCCTATTGGTGAGATTTTACAATCGGGTATTCTTAAGGAAATTCCGTTAGAGTTATTTGGAATTAAAGAAGGTGATTTAATTGATATAGTTGCCAATGCTCCAGCAAAAGTGAATGCGTTTATAAGTACCATTATTGAAATTGCTCAACATTATAGTTTTAGTAAAGAGAGTTTTTATTTGGCTTCTGTGCGTTCGTTTCAGGAAGCAAACAACAACTACTTTGATGATTTAGAACAAGAGGTTATAAAATTTGCAAAAGCCTATCAAATTGATTTAACAAAACCTATAAAATCAAGTGATTTAGAAGAAATACTTATTGAAGAATATGGTTATACCATTAATAATAAAGACTTAGAAAAGCATAAAGAACTAGATACTTTGCGTTCTATTTTTATTCCGAAATCCAAAACCTTGTTGTTGGCAAATCACATAGATGATGCACAACGTACATTTATTTACGCAAAGGAGCTTGCATACAATTATCTTAATTACAAGGAACGTTTATACACCTTTTCTTGGATAAAATTTGAAAATTTTGATCAAGTACTCAACAATTTTTATGCGTCCTATTTTGCAGGCGCCCTAATTATACCGAAAGCAGCTCTAACCGAACAATTGGAAGCTTTATTTGACAAGGAAACATTTGATGAGCGTCAGTTTTTAAAGATGATAAGCTCGTTTAACGCTTCACCAGAATCATTTTACCAAAGACTAACCAACATTTTACCCAAAGCTTTTAATATTCAAAATTTATTCTTTTTAAGGTTTACACATAAAACAGATTCTGAGCGATTTTATTTAAAAAAAGAGTTGCATTTATCGCATCAACATTCGCCTCATGCCAATGAAACCAATGAACATTATTGCAGACGATGGGTTTCGCTCAATGTTCTAAAAGACATTAGCAACAGCAAAAAAGACCACGTTTTTGATATACAAATTTCACATTACCCAAAGGATGATATGCAATATCTGGTATTGTCATCTGCCACAAAAGACCCTTTTAAAGAAACACACTACAGAAGTATAAGCGTTGGTTTACTTATTAACAAACAACTGAAGCGTAAGTTGTCCTTTTTAGAAGACAGTAAAATTAAATCTCAAAACGTTGGGGTTACTTGTGAGCGATGTACAATCTCTGACTGTAAAGTGCGACAAGCACCTGCTGTAATTTTAGAGCGTAAACACAAAAACAAACAAATTGAAACAGTTGTTGACGATTTAAAGAAGCAGTTTAGTTAGCTTTTTATTTGTGTGTTTAATTATTGAATATACTATTTGAAAAACAATTTGAAAATGAAATTAAAAATTATAATAGTAACCTGTATTCTATTTTTCACAAATATTCAAGCTCAAGATTCTGAATACAAAGAGTATGCTAAAAATCAACTCGAACTGGCATTAAAAGTTGACTATGATCGAACCAAAATGAATTTCAAGTTGATTCCTAAAAAAGAAAGCGCAATTATATACGCTGAATTGATTTTGTTTGAGCAATACGGAAAAGAACAAATCGAATTTGAAAAACCCTATCATGTTTATCTGATTGATGACTACTGGGTTATTTTTGGAACACTTCCAAAAAATTATAAAGGAGGCGTTTTTGAATTAGTTTTTGACTCTTGGAATGGAAAAATATTAAGACTATCACATGGAAAATAAAAAAGTTGCACAAAAATTATATAGTTTAATTTTAGTCCAAGTATTTTCGCAATTTATAACTAATTCCCAACAGATTTCAACGAATCAATCTGTCGTTGTAAGCGTTCAATTTCATCAGTATTTTTATTTACTCGCGGAATAGCAATCATAGAGTCCATTGCTTGTTGCCTAATGTCTTCATCTTTTAGTTCTTCCTGATAGTAGTAACCAATACCTTCTTCGCCTCTCCAGGCTTCATTCAATTGATCATAAACTGTTTTATCCCATTGACTTGGATGCTTTACATCTATCCAAATCACATCTCTGTATTCACTGTCAATTAAAACCAAGTCTGGCGTTGCAGACCCATCGAACTGTTGTGCGTTGGTTTCGCTAATCGCAGACACAGTTCCCAAAAAGAATAGGCGTTTGCGACCTGCAATATCTTTGACATAAGGTCTAAACTCTACAGGTGTATTTGCTGTCCAATCTATTTCCTTTCGTGATTCTTTAACTTTTAATGGCATTGCTGAAACGCCAGCATAGCCCTCTTTTTTACTGGCATGGTCATAATAGTATAAGTTATCCGAACCATCAGCAGGTATAATAACACTGTAGCTCAAGCTCGTCCGCTCCAAACCAAAAGGCTCTAATCCAAACCAGTGATAAAGACCACTATAGGCATTGGTATTTGTACCTGCAAAATCAAAGTCGGTAACATAAGGCTGTTGGTTTTGGTCTTTTGGCATTTCAGGGATTTTTACTGCAGTTTCCCTATTCCAAGGTAAAGGGTTAGTAAATCCACCTAGAAACTTTAAAGATTCTGCTTGTAGCCGCGAGACTTTTTCGGATAAAATATTCTGCTTAGATAAAAAATCGTAACTCTTAATTTCATCAGGACTTACAAAAGCACCTTTCCCGATGGTGATACGCTCTAAATAATCATTGATGTCGTGTTCTCCATTTTCGATAATCATCACGCCTCCAAAGGTTGGGTAAGGAAAAAAGAAACCTTTCCACTTTATAAGGCTTACGACCTGCACCCACTCACCAGTATCATCTTTCATATAAAATGTATCACTCGGCTCATAATTGAATAGCATCCACGGATTGAAGCGCTGTACTACGGCGTTATATGTATTTCTACTAAATTTTAAGGACTCCCCTATAGAAAAGGTAACTGGTATTCGGTTTTCATTTGAAAATCGTGGAAAAGGTGTTGTGCTACTTACTGAAAATACTTCTTCAGTATTATCACTAATACGCTGCATAATGTATTTTTCACTCGGCTGAATAGCCATTGTCCATTTGTTCTCATTATCAACTCTCACTAAATGGGGAAGCGAAACGTCTTTCGTCTCTCCGACGCTTTCATTCGCCATAGAAAATATATTTCTAAGAGGCTGAATACGTTCGTTCTGAGTCAGAGGCAACTCGTGTATTTCTTTTTTATTGAGGTGCTTGTATACATTATAAGTTTTCATATAATCGTACAACTCATAATGCCAACCAAATACATATAAAAATCCGAATAACGCTATTAATAGACCTAAAATGCCTAAACGACGTCCAGTGCTTGGTGTATTTCTAAACTTACGAAGTCCTAAAAATAAGACCAATACACTCACTAAAATGATGAATAAGTATTTTCTAAGGAATAAAAGAAAAGGTTGGTAATCATCACGCAGTACAAACAGTAAAATGAGCAGAACTAATCCACTAATAATGACAATCCGTTTTTGCTTACGTCCTTTATTCCAATAGTTTTTTATCATAATACTTCGTTAGGTTGTAATTATTTGGATAGGTTGATTAGTTAATATATTATTTATGAGATCTTGAAATGAATTCAGGATGACGCTAAGCGTCACATTAAACCCTTATCCTTTAGGCGTTCTCGCGCTGATTTCTTTTCTTCTTCAGGCTCATTCTCAATTTCTTTTTTGGCCTCTTCAACAACCTTAGCATCTTTGGTTTTTAAATCCTCAATAAGGTCTTTTCCTTTTTCAAAGGTGTTTTCGACATAATCGCTTAAAGAATCGCTTTGCTCATCAATTACTTTTGATGAACGAATCACAAAATGAGCAACGTAAGTACCAATAAGTGTCCCTGATGCAATTGAAGCAAAGGCTGAAATACCATCATAACTCGCAAATACTGAAATAGGAAATAAAAACTCAAGCACCAAAGCAATAACCAAGAAAAAAGAGACCACAAAAATGAGTCGCGGTATAAACGCTTGTTTATAGACAAAGCCTTTTGGATTATCAGCAGACATTTGCAGCTCTTTACTATTCACTATCTTATTTAAAAAGCGATAAGCACCATTTCCATTAGACTCCCGCCAATACAAGAAAATTCCGAATAGTATTGCTGCAATAAAAATAACAAGTTCTAGTCCCATGATGTTATAGTTAGAAGTTAAGAAGCAGGAAGTATGAAGTCCTCACTTAACTCGGTTATTATTTAATCTTATTTCTAAATGCGATTGTCATATTCATGATGTCAAAACAATCCTTGTAATATCTTTCAAATTTATCATTCTCTATATAATTTCTTCTTTTAGCTTTGTGCAAACAAGTAACAACTTCCTGCAATTGATCGAATTGAATAGCCAAGAAACCTTCTATATTCTGGTCCAGATTGCAAAATTGAACCTTCTGATATATTTAATGCTATAGAATCTGAAGCCCTTCTTAATTGTGAAGATAAATTATATATCTCTTTTTTTGGAAAACCATCGACGAGTATATTCATTTCATCACCCAAATCCATTGCTTTTTGCCAAATCAGTAAATCTTCAAACTTAAACCTCATATTATATGTCTTAAATAATACGCATTTGTTACTATAATTATGAACTCGTTACTCCTAACTTCCGGCTTCAATCTCCTAACTTCAAACTATATATTCTTACTTATGGTCTCAATAACCCAGTCTTTAAAAGAATCATCCCAAGCATCATAATTTTTATAAAACTGCTCCTTATCATACCAATATAAAAATAGGACATCTTTAGGAGCGATGTTCACCAAAAGCTTATGAATAAGGTCTCTATGACTTGCTGACAAAGATGAGTGTGGCTGGTGCAATGCAAAAAACAACTTCTCATCTACAATATCTTCAATTTTATAAGCATTACTTTTTTCTAACTTTTCGAGATAAAGCTCTACTGACATCACTCGTTTTCGATCGTCGATATTTATTTTATTCAAATAGCTCTTAAACAACACTTTATCCTCTAAGATATCTCGGATAGGATGTTTAGTGTTTTTAAGGCAAAACGCCAGTTCATTTTTCTTTATCCTATCGTATTTATCGGTATTTACAGCGGTTTCTAAATTATAACCTATAATTAAATGCTCCCTCAGTTTTATAACCAATTCTTTTTGAGCTATATGATAAATCAACACATCGTGTACTGTATCTTTTATAGCTTCTTTGTAAGCGTCCTTATCCTCAAATATGATAATCGGTTTTATAAAATCCCTCAAAACATAAATACCACCAAAAGATCTTGTGAAAAAAGAATCTGTTGCATACCCGATAGGATGAAGATCTAAATCCCGATTCCTTAAGTCACCATAAGTTTTAGCAGATTTAAGCAGTTCTGTCTGGAGGGATTCATCAATAAAATTATGGTCTCTTTTAAACTTTTCAACGAGTTGAAGCTGCTGCTCCTGAATTTTATTTAAATCATCTATAAGTCGAAACCGAACATTAATTTCATCATACTTAAGTACATCTAGGGGCTCATAAAATACATCAATGCCTTGGTCAAAATCTATACAAATAGCGGAATCTCTTGTAATATCATTGATTTTTGTCCCGTGTGTTCGGAAGACGTGCTTCATCATGTCCCTATCGAATGAATGATATGGTAGATACACAGGTTTCCCTTTTTGCAATGGAGATATGATAATTCCATGAGGATTTGCTTCCCCGTGATTTAAGTAGTCGAGGTCCTCTTTTTCTTCTGCAATTTCAGGACTCCAGCCAATACCATCAATAGAGAATGTTTTAAGTTTTGTTCTATTAAAACCGAGGGTATCTAAACACTTGTTATAGCGCTCTACCAATTTACCACTTACGGGTAATAATTCACTTCTATATAGATTTGCTTGTTTAAGTTTGTTCATAAAAGCCTATCCGAAATCCTTTCCAAAGGAAAGGACTTTTTGATCATTGATTTTTTAATTTCTTTTATCATTATAATAACTTATGGATTTGAGCATATTGAATTAGCATAATTGTTTTAGCATCTTTAATTTCTTGGTCTCTCAGCATTTCTAAAACCTCTTCAAATTGAAATTCTAAGACTTCTATATCTTCATTCTCGCTATCCAATCCACCACCTTCGTTTACTTTCATCTTATCATTATATTCAGCAATAAAAAAATACATTTTCTCAGTTATTGCTCCTGGCGACATATAAGCCGTAGAAACTTGCTCTGCATTAGTAATCTTATACCCCACCTCCTCTTCTACCTCTCTTACAATAGTCTCTAAAGGCATATCACCAGAATCAATGGCGCCTGCACAAACTTCAATAGACATACCGTCATTATTGTCATTTTCGTAAGCAGGCATCCTAAATTGTTTGGTTAAAATAACTGTGCCTTTTTGTGGATTATACAAAAAAATGGCCGTGCCATTTCCACGATTATAACATTCTCTAGAAAGTCGTTTCCATTTACCACTACTGAATTGATAATCAAAATCAATGCGTTTTAATGTCGCCCAGGCTTTGGATAGGATGGTATGATGTATGTTTTTAACTTTTACCAAATACTTATTTTTAAAATTGTAACAACCCTTAAAACCACCAATTAAAAACCTGTATACTGCCAACTATGATTAAAAAAATCAGCATAATGAAAAAAGCTATAGAAAATATTCCTTTAGCTATTTCACTTAATCGAGAGGGTTTTTTGATTGATTGAAGAAATTCATAGCGAGAATCATATACTGGCTCAACACTTTCAAAAAGCCCAAATAATTTACACCAATCACCATGATCTATTCTTATACTTTTATTTTCGTTATTTTTTCTATCTTCAAATAACCGAGTTGCTTTTAAAAGCTGTCTTGCAAAAAGCAATAAACCAGCTTTATTTGCTTCTATATCTGGATAGTCATCGTTAGTTAGTCCAAAATATGCTTCATTTTGTGGAGCATTTTCCCCTAAAGTCATTATCATTCGATCCAAATCATATTCATCCATTTTAACTATACTTTTACTAAATCTCAGTTTTAATATTTAGAGATTTTTAATTGTTAACACTATCATTTTACGCAATGAAAATAACACATATCTATTTCTCAAACTGATCTCTCGCCTCAGCTTCAATATTGAGTTGATGGATACGTGCATCAACTTTTCGTTTGAAGTCCGTATCAGCAATTGTAGCGACGTTATCTAAATAACGAATCACTTCTTGACGTCTAATTTCAGAAAAGTCTAAGCCTTTCAT
Organism: Winogradskyella sp. A3E31; assembly: GCF_046720935.1. Taxonomy (NCBI): domain Bacteria; kingdom Pseudomonadati; phylum Bacteroidota; class Flavobacteriia; order Flavobacteriales; family Flavobacteriaceae; genus Winogradskyella; species Winogradskyella sp. A3E31. Next base: position 85,214 of record NZ_JBHNWH010000011.1, on the reverse strand, counting down.
GTTAGCTTTCATTAATTCTTGCAGCATGGAAAACTTAGTGTCGTAATCTTTCTTAAAGTACGTCTCAGGATTCTCGAACCAATCTTTTTCTAAATCAAAATCGGTTAAACGTAATGAAATTGCAGATTGGATATTCCTAACATCCCTTGATGAGAAAAACGGGAAAATCTTTTGAATCTCCTTATAAAGTGCTGCATAGAACAAATGCTCTTCTTGCTTATGTTCTTTTTCAATTCTATCATATACCTTATGAACTCGTTCTTCAGTTGGTTTTTCAACCATATTTAAAATATCGCTCATAGATTTTGCCAATCCTTGATTTTCTAGATACTTATAACCCTTTGGATCTTCCATATTTACAAAGTCTGGCATTGTGTTTTTAAGTTTATTCCACCATAAATAATCTTGATCTAAGAAATCGTATTCAGTACGAGCACCATCAATTTTAAATCGACCTTGTACTCTAGAAATAACAGCTTTATCAAGCATCTCAGGCAAATTTGTAAATAAGCCTATAGAACTATTACCATAATTTACGGCATAAGCACCTTCTGTATATCTCAAAAACACGCCTATAACTTCTTTAACACCTGCAGAAACTCCTTGAGCCGTTCTTTCTTGTAAATTATTTTCTGCATCATCAATGGGTGCAAAAATCAACTTTGAAGGATCCTGTAAGGGTTTCATCCACTCTACCATCTTTTCTGCTGAGCCACCCTGAAAGGTGCTTATCAGTGTATCTGGCATCGGGTGGAATAAAAAGGGGATGTCTAGATTATCGCTATGCTCTTTAAGTCGTGTCGCAATAGCTGCTATAAGCATACTCTTTCCTGTTCCTGGAATTCCATAACCCATAAACACCGGCATAAACCCGCCTAATTCTTGAAACGGATTTTTTTTTACCGCAAAATCATAACTCAAAAGACGTTCAGTCAATCGTCTGGCAAAGTGCTTTGCATCACGGTTTCCTACAATTTGCTCAAACTGAATTTTGTTAAATTCAACACTTTTAGCTGTGCCTTCGAAGGCATTGTTCCAACCAGAAATTGCAAAGTCCGACTTTTCGAGCTTATAGGTTCTGTCCGTTATGGTTTCAGTGTATTCTAATGTGCTTTTTCTAAGCTGAATTTCGGCAATTAATGCTTCAAAATAAACAACCGTGAAATCAATAACTTCCTTATCGGATTTTATAATTTCAGGATGGTTTAAATACTTATCATAATAATACAGAGCACAGGAAATTCCTTTTAAAGGAGATAACAAAGAGGCTTCGGGTAAACCACCGAACTTTTGCTTCACCACACTGAGGTCATCAGATGCATAAGGCTTTAAATCATGAAGGATTTTATAGGCTATTGAAAATAACATAAAAGCCGTGGCTGTATGCATTTTGCTTTCGTACTCTCGCTTAGCTGTTACATCTAAAGTTGATTTTCGTTCTATTAAACTCGATAATCCTGATGCGTCATAATAACTGTCTTTAATCCAAATTCCTAAAGTTAAGCCTTCTTGAATGGCGAATAATGCTTGATTTAAAAATAGCGGAAGCGCAACAGATTCTGGTAGTAGTCGCTTCTTTAAAGCCAAAACCGTTTTAGATACAGAAACTACATCTGCTGAACCTCCCCCATTATTTGCCCTAGAGAGATACAATAAAATAGATTCGTCTTTTGCGTCCTTATCTCTATTTTTTGCACGTTGACTTTGCTCCCATTGAATACTTTTTAAGTAAGACGTCGCTTCGTCTCTAAGCATATCAAGCTCATTCTGTTTTATAGGAAAAGTTGAATTGTGTTCCATTTTTTATTAGTATTCAGTATGCAGTTGGCAGTTTTCAGTAATTCTTCTACTCCACTTATTCATGACTGTATTAGTTTTTATTTTAAACCAAATTTCTCTGGATTGTTTATCATGTAATTTAAAAGCTTTCCTATTTCTTCACTTTTATTTTGTAATTCTAATCTTTTTTCTTCTGAAATATACTCACAAGCTATTGCAAAATCTAGCCATAATTGAGTTTCAGAATTTTCACTATCAGCATCAGAAATTTTACTTTTAAAATGTTTTTCGTATTGTCTCTTTCTGTATCCTTCTGCAATGTTAGAACACACAGCTCTACTTAATCGTATCATTTGAGAAGTTAATCCAAATAATTCTGATTTGGGAAAACTTTTAGTTATATGAAATATTTCCATAGCTAAATCGAAGCCTTTTTGATATGCTAATAATGTTTTGAAACTCATTACTTAGTCATTTTCTTAGATGTACTACTGACTGTATACTGAAGACTGCTAACTTCAATAGGTGGCTTAGCCAATTTGTTTATCGTTTCTGGTGTTTTGTTATATAGCATCTGTATGATTCTGTGAGGCGCCAACACATACTTTTGTTTTACAACATCACTCCAACGTTGCAAGGTTTGTTTACTAAAAAAACTACCTTCTTTAAATTCACTTCCAGAGAACACTTCATCCACTTCTAGTGAAAAGGCATACGATTCTATCGGAATTTCTTTCTTACCAATACTTTCCAAAATAGCATGTGTGACTTCATTCTCATCTTTGGCAAACACATTATGCAACGGCCCTAAATCAATCCGTTTTATATGCTTAGGAAAAACGTCTGGTAATTTTCGGTCAATAGCATAAGCCATTGCATCTAAATTCATTTTACGATCTGCGACTTGTTTTATGGCTTCGTATATAGTTACTTTATCTGAATTGGGGTTTCTACCATCATAATCGAAATACATAAAACAAACAAAAGGTCGGTTGTGTGCCACATCGTAAAAACTCCAGCTGGTCATATACTCTGTTGATTTTGCCTCTGGTGTTTCAACTATTTTACCCTGAACAAAGCGATTAAAAATATATTCTTGCTTTACATTAGTGTAATACACAATTGAAGCCGCTTGGAACAAACGCGATTTTTTGATGGGCTGCTTCTTTCGCATTAAAGTATCTAAAAACTCTTCTTGTAACACTTCAATATCAGTGAGTTTATTGAGATATTCTTGTCGTAATGCTAAATCATTAAAGAGGTACCTAAATTCTAAATAATTGGGAAAACCAGAATCAGTGAGGTCAATTTTCATGTTTTCCTCATCGTCATACATGTATTTTACACGCATGGCTTCAATAGAATACAAAAACAAATCACAGTATTGCTTAAAGAAAATGAGTTCTTTATCGCTGCATAAATGTTGTTGCTGCATTTTAACAATCAATTCCTTGATTGTAAAATCCACCATGCTATGATAGAACTCATATTGAGCCTTTGAGTCTAAATGAGCCGAATCTAATGGGGTAACAATCATGTATTACGACAATAAATCTTCCTCTTTTTGGTCTTCAGTTGCACCGTTTCCAACTCCACCTGAATCGTTAGAAGGTTCAGCATTTCCATCAGACTTATAGTATTCTTCAAAAATCTCCTTCATATCAATACCATAACGCTCAGCGAAATTCTTCTGAATATCAACATCTTTAGCACGAATTTCCTGTAAGGCCTCAGCATAGCTACTGTAAACACCTTGCATAACTTTTTCGTGAACAGGAATGTTATCCATCATTTCTTGACGTGCCTTAGCACTAGCTGTATGCATAGATGCGAGGGTTTCGCCAATATGCTCATCAGTTTTCACTCCTAAGTGTTCCAAAATAGCTGCAAATTCTTGATCAGTTCTCGCTTTTAAAGCCACCACATAACCGTCATAATATTTAAGTCGCTCCTCGGTATCCGATTTTAATTTAGCTCGATGCGTCTGTAAATTACTTCTCAAAGAAGTCAATACTTTAATCGTTAAGTTATGCTTGTGTACAAAACTATCCTTACTCGCAGCCAAGGTCGTATAAGCATTTTTGAGACCCTCTAATTCTTCGACCTTCTGTTCTATCGTTGTGACTTTCCCAATCGCTTCAGCATATTCTGCAGACTGTTTATCTACAATTTCCTCTAAAGCCTGTCGTGCTTGTTTAAGATTTGCATATTCAGTTTCGAGCTTATCTTCAACTTCTTTTTTCTTTTCTAAAGCTCTGGTATGGTTCTTCGTCGCTTCTACAATTGCCGTTTGTAACTTGTCCTCAACCTCTTTAATTTCTATTTCGCGGTCTTTTAAACGCTTTACAGCAGCCTGACTTTTAAATGACAATTCATTCAATAAGGTCTGAACATCAGCAGATTCTATACGTTGCTGAAACATAGCTTTTGCCTTATTATCTGCAGCATCCCTGTCTTTTTGAGCCGCTTTAAGTTCTTCCTCAGCGTTTCTTATTTTGCTTTTACGCCCCCAAAGGTTATTCCACCACGTATCTGGTTTGTTTTCAGCATCCTCCAACTCAACCTTTGCACGCTCTAAACGTTTAATGGCATTGTCAATTATTTTTTGTTCATCGGCATTTAAAGATGAAAAATCCTCAAATATAATCCCAACCTCATCCTGGTAATCTGTAAGATCTTTAATAGCATCCAATAGTGTTGTTCTGTCCTTTTCGGCCATGTGTACCACATCATCCAAAGTAGCATTCAATATTTTTTGACGTACTTCAGGGTCATCTTCTTGGGCCAATTTAGATTTCATGGTATCTATAGCTTTGCCCCAATTGACATCAACTTTTTCTTGTTTTTCGTTGGAATTGGTTTCTAATAAATCGAATTCATCAGACATAAGGATTGAATTTTAAAGGATTGAACAAATTTTGGATAAGCAATTTCGACAATTTTTATGAGTATAAAAACTTTCGCTTCAATTTATAAGTAGGAAAAAACAGAAAAATGTTACAGCAATTTCGTTTCCCATATCGAATCGTTATTTTTATAAAAAACCTAATAATTATGAAATTTAATACCCTAACCTTATTGTTTACAGCTTTAGTTTTATTGTATAGTTGTAAAAATGACAAGAACCAATCACAAGACAGTGTAGAAATTACTGAAGTAGATGAAGGAACAACTGAGGCTACGATGACTGACTCACAAGTCAAAGTTATTCCTATAAACCATGGAACGTTGGTCTTAGAAACTGAAGACCAAGTGATTTATGTCGATCCTGTAGGAGGTGCTGAAGCCTTTGAAGGTCAGAAAGTACCAACCATGGTTTTAATTACTGACATACATGGTGATCATTTAAATGTAAAAACATTGGAAGCGCTTAATTTAGAAGATGCAGATATCATTGTTCCACAAGCTATAGCTGAAAAATTACCAGAAGGCCTTGGAAAAAGTATAATTGTCTTAGATAATGGTAAGTCAACAGAAGTTAATTCGATGACTATTGAAGCTATTCCCATGTATAATTTACGAGAAGAGGCAAAGAATTTTCATACAAAAGGACGTGGCAATGGATATGTGCTAAATATCACAGATGAGCGTGTTTACATCAGCGGAGATACTGAGGATATACCAGAAATGCGCAATCTAAAAGATATAGATAAAGCTTTTATATGCATGAATTTGCCATACACTATGACTGTTCAAAGTGCTGCGAGTGCTGTTATAGACTTTAAACCTAAAGAAGTTTATCCCTATCATTATAGAGGAAAAGATGGATTAAGTGATGTTGAAACCTTTAAATCTCTAGTAAACAAAGGTACTTCTAATGTAAAAGTTGTGCAGTTGGGCTGGTATAACTAACAGTTAATCGAGGCTTTTGTTAAGAACTTTTTCTAAATAATTTAAAATTAATAGGTTACAAATTAGAAAAAAGTCTATATTTGATTATTAATCCAAATCATAATAACTGTGAGTTATGTATAATTTCCTACATATTTTAGCTACAATGGTCTCTACAGAACAATTGACCATTATATTAATAGTTGTTGCTGCCGTCTTTTTTGTTTTTATTGGTATTGCAATTATAAAGATGTACAAGTTGAAGGCGGAAAATAAAAAACTCATGGAAACCAATGCCTATAATAGTCTAGATGATACTTACAAAGATTTTACTGGCGGTCATTTATACGGTGATAATTAAATACAATACACAAGTACATAAATAAAGAAAGGCACGCTATGCGTGCCTTTTTACATTTTCGAGATATCGTTTACCTAACTAGCTTCTTATATTTAATGCGTTTAGGCATTATATCCCCACCTAATCTTTTCTTCTTGTTTTCTTCGTAATCACTAAAACTACCTTCAAAGAAATACACCTGACTATCACCTTCAAATGCCAAAATATGCGTACAAATTCTATCTAAAAACCATCTATCATGGCTAATCACAACTGCACAGCCAGCAAAATTTTCAAGACCTTCTTCTAAAGCTCTTAATGTATTGACATCAAGGTCATTAGTTGGCTCATCTAAAAGTAATACATTACCCTCTTCTTTTAGTGTCATTGCTAAATGCAAACGGTTTCTTTCACCACCAGAAAGTAATTTTACCTTTTTATTCTGCTCACTACCAGAAAAATTAAAACGACTTAAATAGGCTCTAGAATTTACTTGCCGTCCTCCCATTAAAATCAATTCTTGTTCGTCACTAAAGTTTTGCCAAATTGATTTTTCAGGGTCTATATTAGCATGTTTCTGATCTACATAAGCAATCTTCGCCGTTTCCCCGACTTTAAATTCACCTTTATCTGGTGCCTCTTCATCCATAATCATTCTGAAGATGGTCGTTTTACCAGCACCATTTGGGCCAATAACCCCAACAATACCTGCTTGTGGTAAATTAAAATTAAGATCTTCGTACAATAGTTTATCTCCATAAGCCTTACTGACGCCGTTGGCTTCAATGACGTTAGTACCTAAGCGAGGTCCATTTGGAATATAGATTTCCAATTTTTCATCTAATTGCTTTTGATCTTGACTTAAAAGTTTATCATAATTTTTTAAACGTGCTTTCTGTTTGGTTTGCCTCCCTTTAGCACCTTGTCTTACCCATTCTAGCTCTCGTTCTAATGTCTTTTGACGTTTTGAAGCTGTTTTGCTTTCTTGGGCTAGTCGCTTCGATTTTTGATCTAACCAAGACGAATAATTACCTTTCCACGGAATACCTTCACCTCTATCGAGCTCTAAAATCCATCCAGCCACGTTATCCAAAAAGTATCTATCGTGTGTTACAGCTATAACCGTACCTTTATACTGTGCTAAATGATGTTCTAACCAATGAACAGATTCCGCATCAAGGTGGTTCGTTGGCTCATCTAACAACAATACATCTGGTTCTTGTAAAAGCAATCTACATAAAGCCACTCTACGACGCTCTCCTCCTGACAAAACTTCTATTTTTTTATCGCCTTCAGGTGTACGCAAAGCATCCATGGCTATTTCTAGCTTAGTGTCTAATTCCCATGCATTGGCAGCATCTATTTGGTCTTGGAGCTCTGCTTGACGGTTCATCAGTTTTTCCATCTTGTCTGGATCACTATACACCTCTTCCAAACCAAACATATCATTGATTTTGTTATACTCATCAAGAATTGCGACAGTTTCAGCAGCTCCTTCTTTTACGACTTCTAACACGGTTTTAGAATCGTCTAAGATGGGTTCTTGCTCTAAAAATCCAACAGAATACCCTGGCTGAAAAACGACATCTCCTTGATAATTGGTATCAACGCCTGCTATAATTTTAAGCAATGTGGATTTACCTGAACCATTAAGACCTAAAATTCCGATTTTAGCCCCGTAGAAAAAACTTAAATAAATATTCTTTAAAACTGGTGTATTAGCACCTTGGAAGGTCTTAGTAAGACCTGCCATTGAAAAAATAACTTTTTTATCGTCACTCATTATACACGTCCTTTTAAAGCATTAAACACCCATGCAATAGCAAAAAACCCTATACCAACTGAAGCAAATCCCCATCCGGCAACTTCGTCATATCTAAATGCACCAAGTGCAATCAATCCAAGTCCTACTATTATCATAATTGTGGTAGCCCATGCTAGCACTGTATTTTTATTCATCGCCATAATCGCTTTTTTAATTTTAGATAGTTAGTTAAAAACAAATATCGTGATTTTAACTAAAAGAGCATCCTTGTTTAGGATGCTTTTAATATTCTAATGAACGCCAATGCGTCATGACATCGGAACCTCTATAATGATAAGTTCTGAATCTACTTTAGCAAAAATTTCAACCTCGTCAACATCATGTATCCCAATTGCATCCCTATCTAAAAGCTCTACATCAGCCACTTTAAAATTTCCACTGACATTAAAAACATATAATCCATTATTAGATGATTGAGGGCTTATGGCTAAGGTTTTACCTTTTTCCAAGTCAGATCTATATATAAAAGCTTGTTGACTTATAGGCAATGCATCACCTTCCAATTTGTCTTTTGGAGCCACAACGGTTTGCAGCTTGTTTTTTCTCCCTTCTTTCGGAAACTTACGCTGTTCGTAATTTGGTTCAACACTCATTTCTTCTGGAAGAATCCAAAGCTGTAGAAAATTAACCTCTTCTGTTTTACTATCGTTAAATTCTGAGTGTGTTAGTCCTGTTCCAGCACTCATCACCTGAACTTCATCAACTTCAATCGCACGCTTATTTCCCATATTATCTTTATGAGATAATGCGCCCTTTAGAGGAATGGAAATGATTTCCATATTTTGATGTGGGTGAGTTCCAAAGCCCATTTTTGGCTGTACCACATCATCATTTAAAACTCTTAACATGCCAAAATTCATTCGCTCAGGGTTTTGATACCCTGCAAAACTGAAAGTATGGTATGATTTGAGCCAGCCATGGTCTGCATAGCCTCTTGTGTCTGCTTTGTGTAGTATTGTTTTCATAGAAAAACTTGTTTTTTATTCCCACTAAAGTGGAAATCTAGTTATACTTATTTATAGTATGAGATTCCTGCTTTCGCAGGAATGACAATTATTAATTAGCTGGAAGAAACCCCATTTTACCCATTTGGTAATCTCGCATGGCTTCCATGAGCTCTGTCTGTGTATTCATCACATAGGGTCCATAAGTAGCCACCTCTTCATTTAAAGGTTCTCCAGAAAGAAAAAGTAAAAGACTGTCTTCAAGGGTTTCAATTCTAAATCCTTCACCATCCTGATTGAATTCAATCAATTGATTTTTATCTAGTTCTAAGATTTCGGTATTTATTTTTGTCTTTCCTTTTAGTAAATAAATCAGAGATTGATGTGTTTTATTAATCGGAATGTCAAAAATACCACCCTCTTTAGCTTCAATCATAAAAGCGTTTACTGAAGTTTGAGTAGAAATTCTTCCATAAGTACCGTTCAACTCTCCCGATATTACCTTTATTTCTACTTTTCCATCTTCCGAAACGACGCGCCTAAAGTCTTCATGTTTTTCATGCTGGTAATTTGCTGGAATCATTTTCTTTTCCGCAGGTAAATTCAACCATAACTGTATGCCTTCAATATAACCGCCTTTTTTTACAAAAGCTTTGGTCGGTGCCTCGGCATGAACTATTCCCCGGCCAGCCGTTGTCCATTGCACATCTCCAGCTTTAACAATGCTTTCATTACCAAGAGAGTCTCTATGCAGTTGTTCTCCTTGAACAAGAAACGTCACTGGCTCAAAACCACGATGAGGATGCGGACCCAAATCGAATGGGTTATGCTCTTCAGATATTTTATAAGGACCGTAATGATGTAATAGAATAAAAGGATCTATCATATCAATACTTTGTTTCGGAAACGGTTGTCGTAACCTAATTGGTCCCATATTAACGAAATCGCTTCTTCCTATTCTTTTTATTGTGTTTTGTTTCATTCTACTTTCATTTAATAGTTTCCATGGAAACTATTTGGTTAAAAAAATATACTTTATTAATTATATGATACTGAAACAACGCTTTGATGCTTCGACTGCGCTCAGCACAGGCTTACTCAGTGTGTCAGTTCAGCATGACAAACTATACGTTTGTCAACGCATTTTATCTAATAGATTGCTAAGTTGTTCTGCTTCTTCTTCATTGAGGTTCTTCAACAAATCTTTATTTAAATTATTGGGGATAGATTCTAATAAAGCCTTCCCTACTTCAGTAATCGTTATTTTAACAACACGCCTATCATGTTCTGATGGTAGACGTTCTATATAGTTTTTAGCACAAAGTTTATCCATTAAACGAGTAGCATTAGGCGAGCGTTCTAACATCCTGTCTTTAATGGTCTGAACTTTTAAGGGCTCCTCTGCTCCACGTAATATTCTTAAAATGTTGTACTGCTGTGGACTTATGCCATAATCCTTAAAAAATTCATTCTGGCAACTTGTTATCCAGTTTGCCGTATAAATAATGTTGAGTAATGCTTTTACTCTATTATTCTCAAACTTAGAATTAATGTCTTTAGCTAAATCTCCCATCTTTATTAGTCGTCAGTTTTCAGTTTCATTTTGTTCTAAAACAATAAATCCCTGTATTCTTCTCGTTTTTTAAAAACAGCGTTTGCAAAAGGACACAAAGGCATAATCTTTATATCGTTTTCACGCGCGTATTCCACTGCGGCTTCAACTAATTTGTAGCCCACACCTTCACCTTGCAAAGACGGATCAACTTCGGTGTGATCGATAATAATTTTGGATGGACCAGCTTTGCTGTAGGTCATCAGGCCTAATTTATTTCCGTCTTTTTCATAATAAAACTCTCCTTTTCTCTCAAATTCTGAATGTTGTATATCCATGTTACAAACTATTTTGAAATATTTTTACTTTAGATTTTAGTTCACTATCTAATTCCTCATTGATTATTTTTCCGTCCGAAAAATTCTCATTGAATTTCGGAAAGGAAAATATTTCAATAATTTTAGCATCGTGCCTAGGAAATCTATCCTTGGCCATAGCTAAGACTGAAGCTCCTCCTCTACCACCTGGAGACGCAGCCATCAATAACATAGGCTTGCCCAAAAATGTTTTTTGCTCTACACGAGACGCCCAATCGAATACATTTTTAAAAGCTCCTGTATAAGCCCCATTATATTCAGGCAACGATAAAATAATACCGTCGGAGTTCTTTATTTCATTTACAAAATCTTTGGCCTCTTTAGGTTGACCATTAGCTTGTTCTCGGTCTGCACTATATATTGGCATTTCAAAAGTGTTAAAATCCAACACTTTAACGTTCACACCGTTTAAAAGCTCAGATGCATAAATTGCTAATTTCTTATTAATTGAATTACTACTATTGCTTCCTGCTAAGGCTATTATGTTTTTCATTAACTATGTTTTTATTTGAATTCAAAAATACAAAATATAAATTTATATTCCAAGGAATATAATTCCATGTAACATATTTTTAACACTTCATTTAGAAATGAAACGTTCTAACTATTTATAACTTTCGTAAATTCGTGGCAAAAGAATTCAACTGAATGGATATAAAATTCAACAAAAACGAAGATCATAATAAACTTTTAGTATCTGATTTAAAATCACGGCTAGCAAAAATCAAGCTTGGAGGTGGTCAGAAAAGTATAGATAAACATCATGGTAAGGGCAAAATGACAGCACGGGAGCGTATTGACTACCTGTTGGATCCCAAAAGAAAATCTATTGAAATCGGTGCTTTTGCAGGTGATGGAATGTATGAAGACTATGGGGGGTGTCCATCTGGAGGCGTTGTTGTTAAAATTGGTTATATAAAAGGAAAGGAGTGTATCGTTGTTGCCAATGATGCCACAGTAAAGGCTGGGGCTTGGTTTCCTATTACCGGAAAAAAGAATTTAAGAGCTCAAGAAATTGCAATTGAAAATCGACTACCTATAATTTATCTGGTCGATAGTGCAGGTGTTTTTCTACCCATGCAGGATGAAATTTTTCCGGACAAAGAGCACTTCGGGCGTATTTTTAGAAATAATGCGGTGATGAGCAGTATGGGCATAACACAAATTTCTGCGGTTATGGGGAGTTGTGTTGCCGGTGGTGCCTACTTACCTATTATGAGTGACGAAGCACTAATCGTTGACAAAACAGGAAGTATTTTTTTAGCAGGAAGCTATTTGGTTAAAGCGGCCATTGGTGAAACCATAGATAACGAAACCTTAGGCGGTGCAACCACGCACTGTGAAATTTCTGGAGTAACTGACTATAAAGCAAAAGACGATAAAGATGCGTTAGACACCATTAAGAATATCGTTAGTAAAATAGGAGATTACGACAAGGCTGGTTTTAATAGGGCTGAACCTAAAAAACCGTCAGAAAACCCGCAAGATATTTATGGGATACTACCAAAGAGTCGTGCCGATCAGTACGATATGAATGAGATTATAAAGCGTTTAGTCGATGACTCTGAATTTGAAGAATATAAAGCAGGTTATGGTCAAACAATTATCACAGGATATGCACGTATCGATGGTTGGGCGGTTGGAATAGTCGCTAACCAACGCCATATCGTAAAAACAAAGGGGGCAAAAACAAAACCAAGTGAAATGCAGTTTGGTGGAGTCATTTATAATGACTCAGCAGATAAAGCAACACGTTTTATTGCCAATTGTAACCAGAAAAAAATTCCATTAGTCTTTTTGCAGGATGTTACTGGTTTTATGGTGGGCAGTAAGTCTGAGCATAGTGGTATTATTAAGGACGGAGCAAAAATGGTTAATGCTGTTAGTAATTCCGTTGTTCCAAAGTTCACCATTGTCATTGGCAATAGCTACGGGGCAGGCAACTATGCTATGTGTGGCAAAGCCTATGACCCAAGACTCATTGTGGCTTGGCCAAGTGCTGAGCTTGCTGTTATGAGTGGAAATTCTGCTGCAAAAGTATTACTGCAAATCGAAACAGCCTCCCTTAAAAAGAAAGGTGAAACCATAACACCCGAAAAAGAAAAGGAATTGTTTGACAAAATTAAATCTCGCTACGACGATCAAGTTTCCCCGTATTATGCAGCTTCCAGAATTTGGACGGATGCTGTTATTGATCCATTAGAAACTAGGACTTGGATTAGCATGGGCATTGAAGCAGCTAATCATGCTCCCATTGAAAAACCTTTTAATTTAGGTGTGTTGCAAGTTTAATATGCAACAAGAGAAATCAACAAAACAGCCTTTATACGTTATAATACTATTGATATTAGCGGCAGAGGCTGTTTTTATTTTACCATTTGTACTGCAACGTATTTTTAGAACCACCTTTTTGGAGTCTTTTGATATAAGTCAAACTGAAATAGGTAGCTGTTTTTCGGCCTATGGAATTGTAGCGCTCGTATCTTATCTCTTTGGTGGTCCACTTGCGGATAAATTTAAACCCAATACTTTAATGTCTGTTGCACTTATTTTAACCGGATTGGGCGGGTTGTATTTAGCGACATTTCCTAACCTATACAATCTTCATGTCCTCTATGGTTTTTGGGGGTTTACAACCATATTCCTCTTTTGGGCACCTATGATTAAGGCCACCAGAATCTGGGGAGGTTCAGATAAACAAGGTATTGCTTTTGGGTTTTTAGATGGTGGTCGTGGCTTGGTTGCTGCTCTTTTTGGCTCAGTTGGAGTGCTCATATTCTCTTTGTTTATTACCAAAGACATTGAATTAACAACAGTATCTGAGCGTCAAATAGCATTTAAGGAAGTCATCCGGTACACTTCATTCGCTGTTATGACCATTGGGGTTATTGTCTTTTTCTTCCTGAAGTTTAACACTAGTATAACATTAAATTCTGAAAGCAAAATCAAGTTATTGACCTTAGATAATTTTAGGATTGTTATGAAATATCGCTCAGTTTGGTTACTTATGATTGTCATTCTTTGTGCTTATTATGGGTACAAAATGACAGATCTATTTAGTCAATATGCTGAACAAGTGATGCTTTACAATAAGATTGAGGCTGCCAAAGTTGGCACATATCTATTATACATGAGGCCCGTAATAGGAGTTGCTATTGGTTTACTTGCGGACAGAACTAGAGCTTCATTATGGATTGTAATTGGATTCTTATTAATGACAATAACAAGCTTAATATTTTATTTAGGTATTATCAATGATTCAAAAACACTTCTTTTTATACTCTCAATAGGAACAATGGCTATAGGTGTATATTCAGCCAGGGTGCTTTATTTTGCTACGCTTGAAGAAGCTAAAATACCGTTGGCAGTTACAGGAACAGCTGTTGGCTTTATTTCTATAGTTGGTTATACACCAGATATTTTCGCTGGCTTATTAATGGGGCTTTTCTTGGATGCTGATCCTGGTGCTGTTGGTTTACAAAATGCCTTTGGTATTATGGCTGTTTTTACAATTGTTGGTTTCTTTGCATCTTATTTTTTTTACAGGCATTCAAAAACAAAAGCAATCTAATTGCCTTGATGTTTCTTAACCCTAGGAACTGTCAATAATTCAGTCTGCCGCCCATTAACATATCTAAAGCCGTCTTCACCCCAAAATCCAGCTTCTTCGAGCATAATACGTATATCTCTTTTCCACTCGGGAATAGTTACCGTTGTATTTAGTTCAATCGCATATACTGTGTTTTCGTGTAATGGATAATCCCCATTGACAGGCACTCCTCCTTGAGAATCCCACATTCCTAATGTCGTCCCTGATGAGTGACCATAAGTTCCTAATGGATGCGTATATATTGCGGGTCTCAACCCTTCAGCTTTTCCTTGGTCTAAAGATTCTTTTAAAATGGAGTTTCCTGTTTTTCCAGTTTTAAAATTAGATGTAAAAATATCTTGAACCCTATTTCCATCCTTCAGTGCATCAACCAAAAATTTGGGTGGAGCTTTTTCCTCAGGCTTTAATACATAGGCCAATTCCTGGCAATCTGTATTTAGTCTCAAATAGGTAATACCAAAATCACAATGCAACAAATCGCCTGGTAGTATTACCATGTTTTCGGGTCTGTTAGAAAATGCATAGAGATGATTCCCTAATTCTTCAGCAGTACGTTGTACATCTACAGTTGGGTGAAACCACGTCTCTAAACCCAACGACGTTACTTTATCTCGCATCCACCATTCTACATCTGTTGTGGTTGTGATTCCTGGGGTAATCACTTTTTCTGAAAACGCTCCTGCAATTATATTGTGAGTAATATCTACTAGTTGATTGTAAATAACCATTTCAGTGTCAGTACGTGATTCAATCCAACTTATAGCTAGTTTTTCAGCAGATTTCACTGTAGATTTAAATTTTGAAGGTAAATATGACATAAAAGCTTCATAATCCGTTTTTACTATACCGTCACAAATATTAAAATTGTCCGAATAATTAAGTCCGATAGATTTTGGGTGACGTTCTTCAATAATTTGCATTAATCGTTTCCATTGATCTGGTTCCTTGTCTTTATCCCAAGCAGAACTAATGTTTTCACCAAAATTATATCGTGCTACAGCTAATTTTTCGATGGTATTATTCGCTTTGTCTCTGTAAAAAACCAAAATAGTTCTTCGTCTTGCATTTAACCACGTTGCAGGCAACATTGTTTTTAAAACAGGATCTTCATTATATTCTCTTGAAATCACTACCCACATATCAAAGCCTGTTTCATCCATAAGCTTTGGCAGCAAATTATCAAAACGGTCTTTCAATATCTCATCAACAACTTCAGCACGCTGGCGTTCTGGTAAAATATGCTGAGCAGAAATTGATAAATTAAAACAAAGAACAATGAGCAGTAAATTGTATTTCATGGTAGTATTTTAATTTGAATAAAAATACTTAAATATTGAGCATAAAAAAAGAGCATCGACGATGCTCTTTTTTATATATGATTAAAGTAAAACTATTTTGACGCTAAGCGCTTAGCTTTACGTTCTTCTTTAATTTCTTTAAAACGTTCAATAGCTGATCCAAATATCCAGTAAGGTATTACAAAGGTTAATAAGAATATCATTAACCAAAACCCTATTGTTAAAATGGTTAAAAACGCTAAAAATCCTAAATATTGATCGAATTCGAACATAGTCTGTTATTATTTACCGTACAAAGATATAACCAAATTATAAGATTCACAAAAGGCCAAACGAGATTTATCAACAGTTTATTAAAGAAACAGTAGTCTTATAATCGTTTGGCATGATAAGTTACCAAGCCTTCTATAGGGCGCCGCTTAAAATTCCCTACTTTAAACCCGAACTCTTTTGCCACTTCTTCTATCTCATTTTTAGCAAAATAGGCAATAGAACCTGCAAAGTGAACAGGTATTCCTCCTTCAATTTCCTTTTCAAATTGTAATATCATGCTCTTAACAAAAATCCTAAATCCATTTTTTATAAGGTTTGTAATGTAGTCGGAATCTTTATTCAAAAACATAAATTCTGCAAAATTTGCTAAATAAGCATTAGGGTTAGGCTGCTTGTACAAATTATATTTTATATAGTCAGCATCTAAATTATACTTATGCTCAAATGCAAATTTTATGGTTTCGGGCATTACATTAAAGTAATAATCTCGTAAGAGTTGACGACCATAACTATTACCACTAGCATCATCCATTACAGTATAACCTAAGCTTTTAACACGCTGGTGCAAGGTATTGCCATCATAATAACTACAGTTACTTCCTGTACCTAATATACAAACTACTGCTGCCTCATCATCCGAATTGATGCAAGCTCTTACTGCAGCCATGGTATCTTCTTCCACCTCAATATGAGCATTTAAAAATAAAGTTTGCAAAACATGTTTTAGCATGCCTTTCGGCTTTTCTGTTCCACAACCAGCACCATAAAAGAATACATGGGTAACGTTTTCTTTCATGAGCATCAGCTCTTCATTTTTGCCAATAATCTTTTTTAGCTTTTTTTCTGATAGTATTGCAGGGTTTAGGCCTTTAGTTCTAATTTTTTCACCTATTTTTTTTCCTGTATCATCAAGAACAATCCAGTCACATTTTGTTGAGCCTCCGTCAGTAATTAGTATCATATCTTGGGTATAAAAACAAAAAATCCGTAAACCTAAATTTACGGATTTAATAATTAGTGTTTATAAGCTATTGACTTTCTGAGCTAAATCAACCAATTTGTTTGAGTAACCAAATTCGTTGTCGTACCAAGACACTAACTTAAAGAAACTTGAGTTCAATTCTATTGCCGCATCAGCATCAAAAATGCTTGTACGATCATCACTAACAAAGTCTTGAGATACTACTTTTTCATCCGTATAGCCCAAAACACCTTTCATTGCTCCTTCTGAAGCTGATTTAAAGGCTGCCTTAATTTCTTCCAAAGAAGTTTCTTTCTTTGTTTTTACAGTTAAATCTACAACCGACACATCTGCTGTTGGTACTCTAAAGGCCATACCTGTTAGTTTTCCATCTAACTTAGGTATTACCTTACCAACTGCCTTAGCAGCACCTGTAGAAGCTGGTATAATATTCAATAATGCACTACGTCCACCTCTGTAATCTTTACTAGAAGGGCCATCAACTGTTAATTGTGTCGCAGTAGTTGCGTGTACAGTTGTCATTAAAGCTTCTTCTATTCCGAAGTTGTCATCCACAACTTTTGCCAATGGGGCTAAACAGTTTGTTGTGCATGATGCGTTAGAGACAATCTTATGATCTGCTGTTAGCTCATTGTCATTAACACCCATTACAAACATCGGTGCATCTTTACTTGGTGCAGAAATCACCACCTTTTTTGCTCCTGCCTGAATATGATAATCGGCAGTTTCTAAAGTTGTAAAAATACCTGTACATTCTGCAACAACGTCAGTTCCGACTTCATCCCACTTAAGATTTTTTGGATCACGCTCGGCAGTAACTCTTACTGTTTTTCCATCTACTACTAAGTGCCCATCTTTTACTTCAACAGTGCCATCAAATCGTCCATGAACAGAGTCATACTTTAAAAGGTATGCTAAGTGTTCTACATCCAATAAATCATTTATTGCTACAACATCAACATCATCTCTTTTAACGGTTGCCCTAAAAACAATTCTTCCAATTCTTCCAAATCCATTTATTCCTAATT
This sequence comes from Winogradskyella sp. A3E31, assembly GCF_046720935.1. Taxonomy (NCBI): domain Bacteria; kingdom Pseudomonadati; phylum Bacteroidota; class Flavobacteriia; order Flavobacteriales; family Flavobacteriaceae; genus Winogradskyella; species Winogradskyella sp. A3E31. Next base: position 67,375 of record NZ_JBHNWH010000011.1, on the reverse strand, counting down.
TTAAATTTGCCATCTTATCTTATTTCTATTTTATTATTAATTTATACTGTCATGATATCAGAAACCCTTAGGAGTTCTTTATCAATTTTTGCTTTTCCTTTTACTGCCTGATCGAAAGGTGTCAATTCTATAAGGTCGTTTTTAAGGCCAACCATATAATTACTTTTACCTTCTAATAAACTCTCAACAGCCTTAACTCCCATTCTACTTGCTAAAACCCTGTCAAAACATGAAGGTGAACCACCGCGTTGCATGTGACCTAAAACTGAGACACGCACTTCGTATTCTGACATGTTTTCTTCTACATAGTCTTTAAGTTCAAAGACGCTTTTACCTATTTTATCACCTTCTGCAACTACTACGATACTCGAAGACTTTCCAGACTGTTTACTACGTCTTAAAGAATCTAACAAACGCTCTAGACCTAAATCTTCTTCTGGAATAAGAATTTCTTCTGCACCAGCACCAACACCTGCATTTAAAGCAATATGTCCGACATCACGCCCCATAACTTCCACGAAGAATAATCGGTTGTGAGAACTTGCTGTATCGCGAATCTTATCTATAACCTCAACCACTGTATTTAATGCGGTATCATACCCTAAAGTATGCGTAGTCCCGACGATATCATTATCAATTGTGCCTGGAATCCCCATCACAGGAAATCCATATTCTTGATTAAAAACCATGGCTCCTGTAAAACTTCCATCACCACCAATAACAACAAAACCGTCAATACCAGCCTTTACAAACTGTTCGTGTGCTTTGGCCCTTCCTTCTTTTGTTCTAAATTCTTTAGACCGTGCTGATTTTAAAACGGTACCACCTTTATTGATAATACCCTTAACGCTACGTGCATCCATTTTTACAAAATCACCTTCAATCAGCCCTTCATAGCCACGATAAATACCGTAGCATTCTATCTTATGATAAGCACATGTACGGACTACAGATCGTACTGCGGCATTCATCCCTGGAGAGTCTCCACCAGAAGTCATTACGCCTATTTTTTTTATCCCTTTGGACATTCGTTATTTAGTTTATAATGTAAAATTAGTAAACTAAGCCTATAAAAATTAAGCTATTTAAGTAAATTATAACGTAGGACAGAAATTCAAACGTTTTCGTTAATAACTAATTGAAAATTCTGAGAATTTGATAAGATTTTTTAGTCGTTTTTAGACTTTTCTTTTTTCATTGTGATGAAATCTGGCAAGTTTTCCTCTTCTGTGGCTTCAGCATTTTGCTTATTTTCCTCCTCTTGTTTTTCCTTTTTATCCTTCCCTGAAAATATAATTTGAAGTAGTTCCTTAAAGGTATCAAACTCTACATTATAACTTAAGCCTAGTCCTTGGGTATAACCAATTCTATCTCCGAAATTACGAATGTTATTCTCACGATTAAAGATTGTGGCACGCAACGTTCCCTCGTCGTTTAACAAAATATCGATTTGTACATCTCCAGCTATAACGGATTGTGTAGCTACAGTACCGAACGGAACACCAACCTTACCATTAATAAGAACTTTATCTGAGAGTTTTGTTTGAAGTGTTAGACCGACTCTATTATTGGTTTCAAAATTTGGGTTGTTTTGTGCCAATTCTAAATCCAGCCCTACAGCAAGATCTCCGCTCTCACTTCCAATTATACTGTTAAAAATACCTGTGATACGTTCTGAAATGGTACCAGTAACATTTAAGTCTCCTATACCACTAGCAAAACCACCTGTTGCCAATAAAAATAGTGCCTGGTTTGATCGTTCTTCAACAGAGGATAATCGGTATTGCAACTCGGATCGTACCGTTGAACTAACGGTAGGGAAATCAAAGTCGAACGTTGGGTCTGGTCTTTCTAATTGCCCTGTTAAGGTAATACCCAACTCTACAGGTATGCTTTGGTTTATAGGTGTATCCAATAAGACAGAAGGATTAGCTGTAGTCGTATATGTTGCATTTAAATTTATTATTGCTCCAAGTGGGTCCCCTTCCCAAACAATGTTTCCACCTTGTTCTAAAACGAATTTTTTCTCAACGATTGCCCCATACTTAAAGTTATACACTCCTTCAAAAACCGCAAAATCACCCCACATATTAAAGGTACCGTTGGTGTTTATTAGAAATAACAAGTTACCTTCACCTCTTCCTCTAATGGAACTTCCCGTGTCTTTATCAATTACAATTTCTATTAGTGCATTTTGGTTAACGTCCAGATCAAAATCAAGTTCTAATCCTTTCACTTTACGCTGAAAATTACCCTCACCTCTGGCTCTAGCTGCTTTTTCTTCTGGACTTAAAAACGTAATAAATGAGTTGTCTCCAAAACTCTCAGTATCATTCAACGGAATGTTAAAAACAGTACCTGGAGCGGTGGTACCATCAACACTAATCACCAACTCATCTGTTGGGCCATTAATTTGTGCTGACCCACTTATAAATCCTGTACCATAGTATAATTCTTCTCCATTATCCTCTGTATTCAATACTAATAATCGATCTGTTTCAAGTTCTAACCCTAAAGACCAATTAGAGAAATTGTTATGCTCAATAAATCCGTTTAAGTTGCCTTTTGAAAAGTATTCAGAATCCGTTAAAACAACATCATTAAACACAAATCGTTGCTCGTTTAAGGTGACTTCTGAATCAAAGTCGAAATTATAATCTACATTTAAATAAGGAATGGTCATCCCAGCACGATCCAAGAGCAATCGGCCATCAATATCAGGGTTTTTGAGATTGCCCGATACATTTGCTTGACCAGATACCAGACCACGGATATTACTTATAACTCCTTCGCCCAAGGGATTAAGTGGCTCTAGTAAAAAATCATCAAAGACGACATCTAGGTCAACACTAGAATTTGACTGTCTTACATCGATAACTCCTGTAGCATCTAAAGACCTTACATTATCATTTTGTAATTTTACATCGACATTATACCGCGTTAAGGAATTATCACCAGTAATTAATGCTTTTAAGTTTCCAAGGTCAAACTCGTTAACATTAAAGTCACTTATTTCAATATCTGATCTTGGCAGATATACACCATTTTTCTGTTCTAACTTTAGATAACCGTTTACCTGCCCTGCCAAAGCCAGACTGTCAATACGCGGTGTGATTTTAACCAATTCTACATTCTTAAAATTTAAATCCAAATCTTTATAAGATGAATCCGTAAGAACACCAGACAATAAAATTTCTTCATTGTTTTGATTTACAAAAATGTTATCGATTTCAAAATTATTCAGGCTTCTATCGAAAACGACCTTGTTCTGACTGTCTTTATTGAAATTGATAAACCATTCATAATCTTTAAAAACAAAATCAGATTTTCTAAAACCAACTACTGATTTGTTGTCCTCATTAATAGTGTAGAATAAATTAAGGTTGAAAATATCTTTGCTCAATTCGCCGCCTTTAAATTCTGTTTTTACTAACAAGGTGTCTCTCCTAGTGACATTAAGTAAGGATAAATCTGCAATGTTATAGGTGCCTGTGTTAAGACTATCTAATTCTAAAAAGGTATTGTAGACAGGATTATTATTGTCGACTTCTAAATTGATATTATTGGCAAAATATTCTTTGTAAGTGATGCTTGGTGTTTTAAATTTTAACTCAAACCCCTTCTCGTCGGTTTCAATTCTTCCAGAAATCGCAGTATTTGGCCCCAAACTTAACTCCTTGTCAATTATTGAAGCTATTTGGTTATAAATCTTAAAATTAAAATTCACATATTGATTGGGTTGAACCTGGTGTGGACTATAATTTGTGTAAATACTACCGATGGAATTTTCCGTGAGCATTAGGAGTTCTTCAATCTTAAACACCCCTTGCAATTGCCCTTCAATAATATCGGGAGAGTTAACTGCAATAGTTCGTATATCGTTTTTAAACGTAGAAACAATAGAAAAGTCCTGAAACTCGTATTCGCTATCCTGATTTTTATAAGTGGTGTTTTTTACGTTGATTTCACCAATTAAGTTATCATAATCTGAGCCGGTAACAGCCATATTGACTTCTCCACTAAACTCTGAAATACTATCCCTTGACACAAAATTTAAAGCTTTAAGGTTAGCATACGCCACTTTTGCATTAAAATCATAGGTTTCCACATCCTTAGATCTATCTGCCAGTCCATTAAAGTTAAGTTGAAGGTTTTCATCTTTAGAAATTAAAATTCCATTAAAGACATTATTACCAATATCACCAGAAACCGTTATCCCTTGATATTTATAATCATTGTATTCTAAATATGAAACATCCCCTTTTACATTGGTGTCGATCTTTTCGAACTTAAAACTTTTACCATCCACATCGAGATTTAAGGATGTGCTACCCACTAGAGGATCTTCGATAACTTTTCCTATTTCAAAATCTTGCAACAACACATTACCCACATAACTGGCATTATCGATATTAGCTACTTCGGTTAATTTTAGCTTGGATTCTGCATAACCGATGTCCGTATTGATTTTTAAATCTGCATCAATTATAGAACTAGAAATAAAGGATGTACCAGTAATCTTAAAATTGCCAACCTTATCTAAAAATGTTGGGATAACACGGCCAAGAATCCCGGGAAGCAATGCGGTAAGGTCATTGTAGTTAGACGACAAATAATCGTACTTGCCAATCATTTGAAAATCATCTTCATCCTTACTGAATAAATTCTTAAAAGCAATGTCTCCAATAACCCGTGTGTTTCTCGATGTGCTCACATCAAGGTTAGTGGTGTTTAAATTATTTAAAGTTCCTGATAAATCAACATTAAGTTGTGCTCTTTGATTGGTGCCAAATTCATCAAAAAACACATTGAGTTCACTGAGTTGAATTTCTGAAGCCTTAAAACTAGCATCAACCTCAACCCTATTAACAAAGTCTGCCAAATCTTCTCGTTGATAATTAAACCTTAGATTCCCTTTTAAGAATGACTCCTTGGTTTCTATGGAGAGGCTATTAAAACTCATGTGATCAAGAGTGTATTCAAAATCCGACATCAATTCTGTAACCACAACACCTCTCGCAGTTTTAAAATCTAATTTGTTGAATCTTGCTCTAACTTCTGGTCCGTTGATAAGAAAATTAGTAGCGTTGGCATTAAGTTCTGAAATTTGAAGAACATTTGGGTCTTCTTTATCTTCAACTATGATATTAAAAACACCTTCATCGATAGTGATGTCACTACTAGACGCCAAAAATGGATTTTCACTTGGAGTTGGGTTATCCTGTTCGAGTTTTGCTACAAAGATATCAAGATTGGTATCATCTTCTCCTGTATAGGTTTTAAGGTTAAATACCAAGCCTTCAATATGGATATCCCCGAAGTTCAATCTATTATTGTAAATATTTCTATAGCTAATCACCGAGGTGTTCAATTCCCTAATAGAAATGAGGGTGTCTTTTTTATAATCTTTTATTAAGACATTTAGAAGTTCTACATCTCCGTTAAACTGAAGCCCAACACCACCAATTGAAATATTGGTTTTGTAGGTTTCATTGATTTTATCTGTAGCATATTTACCAATTTTTGTTTGTACGGAAGGAATAGATAGCACCAAAACCAAGATGATGAATAGCAATATTAAAATCGCTATGATTTTGCCAAATATTTTAAGTGCTTTTTTAAACAATGCCGAGGCTTAAAAATTATATGCAGAAAGGCTTAACTTTGCACTTGCTACGATGAATTTGTTGAATGATTTGTATTTCATCTCAAAATTAACAATTATTGTGCCCAAATAGAGCTATGGCAAAAGAAAATATTTATATCCTCGGAATAGAGTCCTCTTGCGATGACACATCTGCAGCAATCTTAAAAAACAATAGTATTTTAAGTAATGTGGTCGCTAACCAAAAAATACATGCAGAATATGGAGGTGTTGTCCCTGAGTTGGCCTCAAGAGCTCACCAATCTAATATCGTTCCGGTTGTACACCAAGCTATTGAAAAAGCAGGGATTGACAAAAATGACCTAGATGCCATTGCCTTTACAAGAGGGCCTGGTTTAATGGGGTCTTTATTGGTTGGGACATCTTTTGCAAAGTCATTAGCATATGGCTTAGATATTCCATTGATTGATGTTAACCACATGCAAGGCCACATCTTAGCACATTTTATTGATGAAAAGGATTATAAAAAACCTCCTTTTCCATTTTTAGCGATGACTATTTCTGGTGGCCACACACAAATTGTACAAGTCAATGATTATTTTGACATGCAAGTTATTGGTGAAACCATTGATGATGCTGTTGGTGAAGCTTACGACAAAAGTGGAAAGGTCTTAGGTTTGGGATATCCCGCAGGCCCCGAAATAGACAAACGTGCACAATTGGGCAATCCAAAAGCGTTTAAATTTACAAAGCCAAAAGTTAAAGGGTTAGATTTTAGTTTTTCGGGATTGAAGACGGCTATTCTTTATTTTGTTCAAAATGAAACGAAGAATAATCCAAATTTTGTAAAAGAAAACATCGATGACATCTGTGCTTCGATACAATACACCATCATTGGAATTTTGATGGATAAGCTAAAATTAGCTGTTAAGCAAACTGGGATTACTCATATTGCCATCGGTGGCGGAGTATCGGCTAATTCTGGAATCCGTAAAGCATTAAAAGATGCTGAACAAAAATTCGGATGGACAACATATATCCCAAAATTTGAATACACCACGGATAATGCAGCAATGATTGCTATTGTTGGGTATTTAAAGTATTTAGAAAAAGACTTTTCAGAAATTGACGTAATGGCGACTGCAAGATTGAAATTTTAGTCAGCACTTGTTAAAATGTTTTTTGATAAGTTTTCTTAAATCAGTTTTAAACCACTTTTAAATTCAGTTGTTTTGTTCTACCCAAACTTTTAATATGAAAAAAATACTTTATTCAATCTTCGTCTTTCCATTATTTCTAATTGCTCAAACTGAAATTCCATTAGATACCGAACTAGATTCTATTTCAACATCAGAAGACGCTAAAACCTTTATAAAAGGTAATAAGAATTTAAAAGGAAAATTATTGACGTTTAATAAAGAAAAGCATAAATCGCGATTAGCTGAAGCTCTTTTTAAGCTATCTAAAGGTGGAAAACACATTATAAAAACAGATTACAAAAAAACATTCTATAAGATTATAGATAAAGCAGAAGTTACACATTATAGAGTTAGTTACATATATTTTGATGGAAACAAATTGACTTTAGATGAGATTAATGATAAGAGAACTAAAATATTGAGTCAATATAACAACGGCTATAAGTTTGAAGCATTGGCGAAATTGTATTCGATGGATATGAATGCAAATCGAGGAGGTGATTTAGGTTGGTTCATTGCCGGACAAATGCATCCAATTTTTGAAAATGCCATTAAAAATCATGAAATTAATGATGTTTTCACTTTAGACATTAAAGACAGAAATTGGTACTATATCATTTTAAAAACTTATGACGCAACACCCATTGAAGAGCTTACCGTATTAAAAGTGACAGAACCCATTAGATAATGCAATTATTCTTTAGTCCTAATATCAGCGAAAGTGATTCTACATTCCATTTTAACAAGGACGAAAGCCGCCATATTGCAAAAGTCCTTAGAAAGCGAACTGGCGATATACTTTATATTACAAATGGCAAAGGCTGGCTTTTTAAAGCTAAATTAATAGCCGCTGAGATTAAAAACTGTAGCATAAAATTGCTTTCGCAAGAGCTTCTGCCAGAAAGGGATTATCAACTTCACTTAGCCGTAGCCCCGACAAAAATGAATGATCGCTACGAGTGGTTTTTAGAAAAAGCAACAGAAATTGGTATTGACAGCATTACACCCATTATTTGTGAGCACAGTGAGCGCAAAGTGATTAAACCTGAACGTTTTCAACGTATTATTGAGTCCGCATTAAAACAATCTAACCAGTGTTATTTACCAGAATTGAAACCCGCAATGGCTTTTAGTGAATATCTAGAAGGTCCTTTTGATGGTGATAATTTTATTGCCCATTGCGAAGAAACAGATCGAAAAAGTTTAAAATCCCAACTGAAAAAAAATTCAAAAACAACGATTTTAATTGGCCCTGAAGGTGACTTCAGTACTTCCGAAATTGAATTGGCTTTACATACAGGTTTTATTCCAGTTACTTTAGGAGAAACACGTTTACGCACAGAAACTGCTGCTATAGTGGCTTGTCATAGTGTGGCGTTTTTTAATGAAGGGTCATAAACTCGATGTATCTCCTGCTAAAATATCTAATGTCTTTGTCTCTATAAGTACAACTAAAGACAAGGAATCATTATCATTCACAATATCAGGAATTGCTATTCGACCTTTACCAACACCCTTATCTAGTTTAAATTCTTGTTCCGAAACCACAATATTGCTATTCACAAGAGTTTTGTTTCTATTTTCGCCTCTTTTTACTTCAGTTACACGTTTATCAATTACCAGAATTACCCGAATATAGTTCCCCAAATAGTCTCCTTCCGCATTATAAGAAAATGTCACCAAATCTTCATTTTGCCGTACATCACTTAACCTAATTTTTGCCTTAGCGTCTTTCTTTGAGTATGATCTGATTTTTTGAGTCAATTTAAACTCATCCGAACCTACAAAATGCTCTTCTCCATTGACCACCATCTGTGGTGAGTAAATTGTACTATTATTAAATTTTAGTCCATATTGGCGCTGTTTTGCAGTAAATTTATCTGAACTAAATGGATCTTTCCAACCAATGTAATTCCAATAATCCACATGATACGAGAGTGCAATAACATTATCAGCCTTAACGTCATTAAGCAACTTATCAGCTGGTGGACAACTACTACAGCCTTGCGACGTAAATAGCTCTAAAACTACAGGTGCTTTTTGAGCGTTAATTTGAAATGGCCCTAGAAAAAATATAGGAATTATAAATAGTGTTAAGATTGAATTCTTCATTATAAAAAACAGTATTTTTGATGTATGTCTTTTAGTACTATACATAGTCAAAAACTTACAGTGTTCGTAGTCTTTGTGATGTTTTTAACAAGCTTCACTGCCTCGTCTCAAGACCTCGCAGTGCTTCAATATAAAGGTGGTGGCGACTGGTACAGTAACCCGACTGCATTGCCAAACCTGGTGAAGTACTGTAATGATAACATCAATACCAACATCAATGAAAACATACAAACTGTAGAAACAGGTAGTGTCGATATATTTCAGTATCCCTTGTTACACATGACGGGGCACGGCAACGTCTATTTTGATGAAGATGATGCTGAAAATCTCAGGAATTACTTAATCTCAGGAGGCTTTTTGCATGTAGATGACAATTATGGTATGGAGCCTTACTTTACAGAGGAAATAAAAAAGGTGTTCCCTAATTCCGAATTGGTTGAAATACCAAAAAACCACCCTATTTTCAATACAGCCTACAGCTTCCCGAACGGTCTGCCAAAAATCCACGAACACGACGGAAAAGCACCAAAGGCTTTAGGTATTTTTCATGAAAATCGTCTCGTATTATTATTTACACTAGAAAGCGATCTTGGTGATGGCTGGGAAAACCCAGAAGTACATAACGACCCAGAAGATGTTAGAGAAAAGGCTCTTAAAATGGGAGCGAACATTATTAAATATGCGTTTGAAAATTAATTAAACCTGATGCAGCATACGCATTATACTTCAGAATTTAAGCCTCAACAGTTTCCTATTGTTTTAGTATGTGATGCTATTTCTAACGCAGCAAATGTTGGAAGCCTATTTAGAGTTGCGGATGCCTTTGGAGTTGAAAAACTCATTTTTTGCGGAGACAATTTCAACTTAGGGAGACGCTATAAAAAAACTTCGCGTTCCACAGAAAAATATGTTAACTACGGTATTGAAAATAATAGTCTTCATGTTTTGGAGGACTTAAAAAAGCAGGGTTATATGTTGATTGCACTAGAAATTACTGAAAGCAGCCAACCGATTTCAAAATTAAAAATAACAGAACAACCTGTTGCTCTTGTTGTTGGTAATGAAATAACAGGAATCTCGAACAATGTATTAGAATTTGTTGATGATACCTTTCATATTAACATGTATGGTCATAATAGTAGCATGAATGTCACCCAAGCTACAAGTGTTGCATTGTATGAATTGACGAAGCAAATGGGGAATTGTAAATAAAAACTATTTCCGAGTATATCCGTGCTTTATAAAATACATTTATATTTATACTTCATTTAGACAATCAGAATGAACTCAAAAACTATAGCCAACGGTATTTTAAGAGCACTCGCTATCATAGTTGGTATTGCACTTCTACTCTACTTTATTTACGCTATTAGAACGGTTATTGGTTATATCGCTATTGCTGCTATACTTTCTTTATTGGGCAGTCCTATAGTTTCATTTTTAAAAAAGCGGTTAAAATTTAACGACACCGTTGCAGTAGTTACCGTAATGGTCTTGTTTATTGGTATTGTATTAGGCATTATTAGCTTATTTATCCCTTTGGTAATAGAGCAAAGTCAAAACTTATCTCTATTAGATGTCAACAAACTCGAAACCAATATTGAACGCATTTATACAGAGATTATTGATCATTTTGGGTTTAATAGAACCGATGTGGAATCGCAACTCAAGGAATCAAAATTGCTGTCGGATTTCGATTTTGGTATTATTCCCGATTTTCTAAATTCTGTTATTTCGGGGTTTGGCAGTTTTAGCATTGGGCTTTTCTCAGTTATATTTATATTATTCTTCTTTTTAAAAGATAGTACAATGCTTTCTAAAAGTGTATTGTCAATATTCCCTGAGGAAGAAGATCGACGGCTAAAACAAATCCTAATCACGATTAAAAGTTTGCTCTCGCGCTATTTCGGAGGATTGCTACTACAAATCCTTATTCTCTTTACCATCTACTCTATAGTTCTCTCAATATTTGGGATAAACAATGCTTTGATAATAGCAACACTATGTGCCTTACTTAATATCATTCCGTATTTAGGTCCAGTACTAAGTGCCTTTTTTATATGTTTATTGACCATTAGCAGTAATTTGGGACAAGATTTTAGCACGGTTATTCTACCAAGAACCATTTATGTGATGATTGGATTTGTCATTGCGCAGTTGGTCGATAACTTTTTTAGCCAACCGTTTATTTTTTCAAAAAGCGTGAAGTCCCAGCCACTAGAAATCTTCCTGATTATTATTGTGTTTGGATTACTTTTCGGTACCGTTGGACTTATCATTGCAGTACCACTTTACACATCCATTAAGGTGATAGCAAAAGAATTTTTAAGCGAATATCGTATTGTACAAAAGCTGACCAAAGGCTTATAAATTGAATCATACCATTCTACATAAAGAGGTTCAAGATTTTATTTCTGAACATTTAAACACAGATATTTCCAAACTTATATTAAAAGGAAGTCCGTTTAAAAACCTGTCTATTCAAGATCTTGTAGAACAAATTGAAGCAAAGAAAAAATGTGAAAAAAAATTACCAACATGGTTTAGCACCGAGCAGATCTATTACCCCAACAAGCTTAATATTGAACAGACCTCTTCTGAAATTACAGCAAACTACAAAGCGAGTTTAGTATCAGGGCAATCTCTTATCGATACCACTGGTGGTTTTGGTGTAGATACTTATCACTTTGCTAAACAGGTAAAAAGCGTTACACATTGTGAAATCAATGAAACACTATCACAAATTGCCACCCATAATTTTCAGCAATTAGGTGCAAAAAATATAAAATGTACCGCAAATAACGGTATTGAATATCTTAAAGAATATGACCAGTTATATCATTGGCTTTATGTTGACCCCTCAAGACGTGATGATTTAAAACAAAAGGTATTCCTTATTTCAGATTGTACGCCAAACCTTAAAAAATGTAATAGACTTTTTCTAAAGTATGCCAAAAACGTAATGGTAAAAACTTCACCGCTTTTGGATATCAGTCTAACTATTAAAGATTTGGAGTTCACAAAGGAAATACATGTAATAGCCGTTAATAATGAGGTAAAGGAACTGTTGTTTATTTTAGAGAGAGATTACACTTTAAATCCAGAAATAAAAACGATTAATCTCCAAAAAAACAAAGAGCAGCGTTTTAATTTTCATTTTGAAAATGAAGCTGAAGCAATATCTAGTTTTAGCTTACCACTGCACTTTTTATACGAACCGAACTCAGCAATATTAAAAGCTGGGGGATTTAAAATTATTAGTCAAAAATTAGGCGTATTAAAAATCCATCAGCATTCGCATTTATACACGTCCAAAACATTAAAAGAATTTCCTGGCAGACGATTTAAAATTGAAAACGTCATTCCGTTTAACAAAAATCAATTTTCAAAATTAAAGATAGCTAAGGCTAATATTACAACAAGGAATTTTCCTATTTCAGTACACGACATCAGAAAAAAATTCAATGTAAAGGATGGTGGGTCAGTTTATTTGTTTTTTACCACAAACTGTAATGATGAGAAAATTATTATTGTTACGTCAAGAGTATAAATATTAACAGAACCCTTTTTGTGCAATCACCATAGTATTTCCCCAAAGTGTAATAAGTTGCGTGATATCAATAGGAATAAAAGATGATGAACCATCTCTATTATGCTTAATAGGGCATTCTAATTTTGAATCATCAATAATCTGGCTATAATTTTTGTTGTTGTCCTCTACGTAAATGAAACCAGAGTTTATCTTTTCATAGAACTTCTCTAGATCAATAACCGCATATTTCAAAAAATCTGTACAGTGCGTTTGTTGGGTTTTAGTTCCATTTACAATACCATATATAAAATACTGAGCTTTCAACTTATAGAATTCAGATTCGTGGCGGTCTTTATGCTTGTTTTTATCTCTTCTATATCTTATGGTAAAATCATTATAATTTTCATACTTAGCTTCTCTAAAGCGTTCTTGAACTGTTATTAATTTTTTGTCCTTTAGAAACACATAGTCCACACCATCTGCAATATCTATGTGAATACCGTAGTTGGACTCAAAAGACACTTCAGTCCAATCTAAAGACTTGTAAATTTTATCAATGGCTATGTTCTGATGGACATAATTAGAGAATGCTCTATCTGACTTGTAAGTTGACATACCATAAAATTAGATAATTCTGAATTGAATTAATGCAGGAATTCGAAAAAGCTCATTTAGGAAGACTGAGTAAGCTTTTTCATCTTAATTAGTCGGGATGACAGGATTTGAACCTGCGACCACACGGCCCCCAGCCGTGTACGCTAACCGGACTGCGCCACATCCCGAAACAAAAAAGCCTTACTAAAATTTAGAAAGGCTTTTTGTGATCGCACTAGGATTCGAACCTAGGACCGCCTGCTTAGAAGGCAGGTGCTCTATCCAGCTGAGCTATGCGACCATTCAATCACACCTAAAGCGTGATGATAGTGATTGTTCTTCTTCGCTAAAGCTTCGAAGAACGAAGTCGGGGTGGCAGGATTCGAACCTGCGACCTCCGCGTCCCAAACGCGGCGCGATAACCGGGCTACGCTACACCCCGAAATCTTCAGCGGATGTTATCCGCCGAAGCTCGTAATAAATGCTCATCGTCGCTAAAGCTTTGATGAGCGAAGGCGGAGAGACCGGGATTCGAACCCGGGCAACACTTACGCGTTGACAGATTAGCAATCTGCTCCATTACCACTCTGGCACCTCTCCAATTCAATACGTTAAGAACTTGACTTAAAATTGAAAGCTTTTACAATAAATTTCTATTTATCATTTAAGCGGGTGCAAATGTAACTTTTCATATTAATTAACGCAATAATTTTTTTGGGTTTTTTTGAAGAATATTTAGATATCATTACTCAAAACGCTAACCAAGCTTTCCTGTCTTGTGCATTACAAATAATATAATAATTGGTATTGCTAGTAGTCCAACATGAACCAAATCTGTCTGTAACAATGAAGGTTGTAATAATAAGGTGATGACATAACCTCCTACTGCTCCCCCAAAATGGGCATCATGACCAATATTACCAATTCGCTTCTTCATACCATAAATAGAATATAGCAGATAACCTACTCCAAAAATGTAACCTGGAATCGGAATGGGTATAAAAAACATATAGAGACTCATTTCGGGTTGGATGAGAATAGCAGCGTACAATATCCCTGTAACTGCTCCACTTGCTCCTACCGCGCTATACCAATACTCGTCTTTATGAAAATAAAGCGAAAGAAGATTGCCAAAAATAAGGCTTGCAATGTAAATAACAATAAAATTGAAATTACCTAAAACGTCTAAGACTGCATCAGCAAAAAAGTAAAGCGTAATCATATTCATAAACAAATGAGTGGTGTCTGCATGAAGAAATCCAGAACTAAACATCCTAATTTGCTCACCGCGTCTTATACTCCCAACATTAAACTTGTACTTTTCGAAAAATAAACGATCTCCGAATCCTTTAAAAGACATTATTACATTAGCTGCAATTATTGCAATAGTTACTAATCCTAAATTATACATAAACTCTTTTCAGCTTTAAAACCATTATATTTGTGGCTTCAAATTTAACATTCTTTAATGCAACTTATTGCCTATATTTTAATTTACCCTATTCTTTGGCTCATTTCAATTTTGCCTTTTCGGTTACTCTATGCGTTTTCTGATATTCTATACCTTTTTATTTTTAAACTATTTGGCTACAGAAAGACCACAGTAAAGGAAAACCTTCGACTTGTCTTTACTGATAAATCCGAAAAAGAAATAGCAGAAATTACCTCTAAATTTTATCATCATTTATGTGATATGATTGTTGAGGCCATAAAATCAATGACCATAACTGAAAAAGAACTAAAGAAACGATTTACATTTTCAAATATAGATGCCATTGCAGATCTTGAAGAAAAGCAAAAGAGCGTTATCCTAATGTGTGCTCATTATGGAAGTTGGGAATGGATTTTTATTTTACAAAAACATGTCGGTTATAAAGGCCATGCAGTTTATAAACGTCTGGGCAATAAATATTTTGATCGTCTCGTAAAACGAATTAGAGCGAAGTTCGACACCTATTTAATTACTAATAAAGAAACATTTGGTATCCTAGCGGAATCACATAAAAAGGGAGAATTAACCATGAACGGTTTTGCTTCTGATCAATCTCCTAAAGTAAATAAGGCCTATCATTGGGGTGAATTTATGGGCATCAAAGTCCCTATGTACACTGGTGCCGAAACTTTAGCAAAAAAAATGGATATGGCCGTTGTATTCTTTGATGTGACCCGTCTAAAACGTGGTTTCTATAGTACAGAATTTACGGTTATAACGGAAAACCCAAGAGAGTATAAGGATTATGATATCACTGACGAATTTTTTAAACTTGTTGAGCAACAAATAAATAAGGCTCCACAGTATTATCTCTGGACGCATAAACGCTGGAAACATAGGAATAAAGTCCCTGAGAAATATTAGTGTCTAATTTAGATTTTGAACAATAGAATATTGCTTAAATATTTGCGATTTCTTTAATTTCAGAAATAATCTTCTCAGCTAACTGATCAGCTTCATTTTGAGATGGGGCTTCTGTATATATTCTAATAATAGGTTCTGTATTACTCTTTCTTAAGTGCACCCAAGAGTCTGAAAAATCAATTTTCACTCCGTCAATGGTTGTCAATTTTTCATGTGAATATTTTTCTTCCATAGCTTTTAAAATACCATCAACATCTAATTGCGGGGTCAATTCAATTTTCTTTTTACTCATAAAATAGCTCGGATACGTCGCTCTCAATGCACTGACCTTCATTTTCTTTTCAGCTAATAAACTTAAAAATAAGGCAACCCCGACTAAAGCATCACGACCATAATGCAAATCTGGATAAATAATCCCACCATTGCCTTCTCCTCCAATAACGGCATGGTTTTGTTTCATAAGCTCTACAACATTTACCTCACCTACTGCGCTCGCTTCATAGGATCCACCATGCTTCTCGGTAACATCGCTCAATGCTCTTGTGGAACTCATATTACTAACAGTGTTGCCTGGCACTTTGCCCAATACATAATCAGCACAAGCGACCAATGTGTATTCTTCTCCAAACATCTCACCGTTTTCATCCATAAAGGCTAATCGATCTACATCAGGATCAACCACGATACCTAAATCTGCGCGTTCTTTTACAACGGCATTAGATAGGTCTGTGAGGTGCTCTTTAAGCGGTTCTGGATTATGCGGAAAGTGACCCGTAGGCTCACAATATAATTTAATGGGATGCACACCCAATCGTTCTAAAAGTAACGGAATAGCAATACCACCCGTAGAATTAACTCCATCAACAACCACTTTAAAATTTGCATTCTCAATAGCTTTCTTATTGACTAAAGGCAGTTCTAAAACGGCATCAATATGCATGTCTATATAAGCTTGATTCTTGGTAATCTTTCCTAAATCATCAACCTCAGCAAAAGTCATTGCATCAGATTCTGCTATTTTCAATATTTTTTCTCCTTCTACTCCATTTAAAAATTCACCTTTAGAATCTAGAAGCTTTAAAGCATTCCACTGTTTTGGATTATGACTTGCCGTTAAAATAATACCACCATCGGCATGTTCCATAGGCACAGCAACCTCAACCGTTGGTGTTGTTGATAAACCTAAGTCAATCACGTGGATTCCTAGTCCAACCAAAGTATTCATCACTAAATTCTGAATCATTTCTCCAGAAATTCGAGCATCTCTCCCAACAACTACTCTATAATTGTCTTTATCTCGTTGTTGTTTAATCCAAACTCCATAGGCTGCTGCAAATTTAACGGCATCAATTGGTGTTAAGTTCTCTTCTACTTTTCCACCAATGGTACCACGAATTCCAGAAATTGATTTTATAAGTGTCATAAATTTCAAATTTTAGCAAATATAAATAGTTACACTCGTTTTCTGCGCACGAATTTGTAAATTCGGGCAATGAATTTTCTAGCCCACATTTATCTATCAGGAGATAACGAATTATTAAAAATTGGTAATTTTTCAGCTGATGGCATACGAGGAAAAAGCTATAAAACATACCCATTAGACATGCAGGCTGGGATATTATTACACCGAGAAATCGATACATACACAGATGCACATCCTATAGTAAAGCAAAGTACAAAACGCTTGCATAAATACTACAGTCACTACAGCGGTGTTATTGTGGATATCTATTACGATCATTTTCTGGCAAAAAATTGGAGCACCTATTCTACAATTGCTTTACCAGTTTTTGTGCAAGATTTTTATGACAGTCTAAATAGACATTTTGATGTGTTACCAGAACGTGTAAAACGTTTAACACCGATTATGATTGAACAAAATTGGCTCGAAAGTTACCAACATATAGAAGGCATCCAGAAGGTATTAAATGGCATGAATCGTAGAACAAAAGGCCTTTCTAAAATGAATGAAGCCACAAAAGAACTAGAAGAGCATTACGATGCGTTTGAAAAGGAGTTCACGATATTCTTTTCAGAATTAGAAATGTTTAGTAAAGTAAAAAAAGATGAATTAATAAAACAGTTTAGTCTATGAAGAACATCCTTTTTGTATTTACCCTTTTATTGCTTTTTCAATCTTGCAAGGAAAACACTCCTCCTAAGGATAAAGTTCAAACTTCAAAACGAGGATTAATCACCAAAAAAGCGATGGTGGTAAGTGCACGTGAAGAAGCCTCCATAATTGGATCGGATATCATGAAAAAAGGTGGAAATGCCTTTGACGCTATGATGGCTACAGAAATGGCTCTGGCAGTTGCGTATCCTTATGCAGGTAATTTAGGCGGTGGTGGATTTATGGTGTATCGTTTGGCTGACGGCTCTACAGGTGGTCTTGACTATAGGGAAAAAGCTCCCAAGGCTGCTACAAAAAACATGTATTTGGACACCAATGCTGAAGTTATTCCTAACAGAAGTACAGTTGGCCCATTGGCAGTTGGCATTCCTGGTACTGTTGCCGGTATATTTAAAGCCCACAAACGATTTGGTAAGCTACCTATTAAGGAGGTGCTTCAACCTGTTATTGACTTAGCTAAAAACGGGTTTATTGTCACTAAAAATCAAGAAGGACGATTTAAAGAAAAGGACAGTATTTTTAGAGCAGTAAATGGTCATAAATTACTTTTTAATAATGATCTAAAAAAAGGGGATCGGGTTTTAAATTTTGCTTTGGCCGAAACACTCTCACGAATTGCAGAAAACGGTGTCAATGAGTTTTACAAGGGAGAAACTGCTAAAAAGTTAGTTGAATTTTTGAATGAAAAAGGCAGTATAATCACTTTAGAGGATTTAGCAGCGTATGAGTCTAAGTGGAGAGACCCTATCGAATTTCAATACGATAACTTAAAAGTAATTTCTATGTCACCACCAGCTTCTGGTGGGATATGCCTCAATCAGATCATGAAAATGATTGAGCCCTTTGACCTTAAGGACTACGGCCATAATTCACTAAAAGCCATTCAGGTTATTGTAGAAGCAGAAAAACGTGCTTATGCAGATCGGGGGTTTTATTTAGGAGACCCCGATTTTGTTGACATTCCTGTAGAAACACTTACAAGTGACATTTATTTAGAACAGCGTATGAGTAACTTTTCATTTAAAGCACCTACTCCTGTAGATTCTATTTCACATGGAAAAATTGAGGGCTATGAAAGTGACCAAACCACCCATTATTCTATAGTAGATCAATTTGGAAATGCCATTGCCGTAACAACAACCCTAAACAGTGGTTATGGGTCTAAACTTTTCGTTGACGACCTCGGTTTTTTCTTAAATAACGAAATGGATGACTTTAGCAGTAAATCTGGAGTCCCTAATGTTTATGGCCTTATTGGAGCTGAAGCCAACAGTATTGCTCCAGAAAAAAGAATGTTGAGCTCCATGACGCCAACAATTCTTGAAAAAGATGGAGAGCTTTTAATGACTGTTGGTACTCCGGGAGGATCCACCATAATAACTTCTGTGCTTCAAACCATTTTAAATGTTGAGGAATTTGGCATGACGATGCAAGAAGCTGTTGAAGCCGCCCGTTTTCACAATCAATACCTTCCGGATGAAATCCGAATAGAACCCAATCGCTTTGATAAAAAATTAATTGAGCAGCTCGAAAGTTTAGGATATATCATCAACGAAGAACGTTCACCGGTTATCGGTATCGTCGATGGTATTCTAGTTCTAGAAAATGGAACGCTCGAAGGTGGCGCAGACCCTCGTGGAGATGATACTGCTGTAGGGTTTTAGCTATCTGTCATTGCGAGCGTAGCGTGGCAATCTGTTTAATAACAACTTCATTTTAAAAGATTGCTTCGTCATTCCTTCCTCACTTCTCGCAATGACAGTTAATGAAGTTTTTAACACCATATTCAAAAAATACTTTAATCAAAATTGTATCTTTAAGCACCTTAAGTTTTCAATTAAGAATTCATAAAACCAATCAAAATGAAAAATTTTATTACCTCTATAGCATTCTGCTATGCATTGTTCAGTTTTTCCCAAGGCACACAATTGTTAAGACAACCTACAATACACAACAATGACGTTGTTTTTGTTTACGCCAATGACCTATGGAAAGCTTCAGTCAATGGTGGTACAGCGTTTAGATTAACTAGTGATGATGGCTATGAATCTAGTCCACATTTTTCAGACGACGGAAAGTCCATTGCATTTACGGCTCAATATGACGGAAATGTTGATGTCTACGTCATGCCTTCCGAAGGTGGAACGCCAAAACGATTGACGTATCATCCTGGCGGAGATTTTGTACAAGGTTGGACACCAGATGGTAAGATTCTTTTTAGGTCTGGTCGGGAAAGTCAGCCGACAATGACCAATAAATTTTTTACAGTTTCAGTTGATGGCGGCTTACCAGAAGCTTTGGATATACCACGAGCTGCTTATGGTGAAATTTCGAAAGATGGAAAATATGTAGCCTATACTCCAATTACGGGTTGGGATGCAGAATGGCGAAATTATAGAGGTGGACAAGCCATGCCAATTTGGGTGGTTAACCTCAACACAAAAGAGTTAGTTAGAACCTCTCAACCCACTAAAGAACGGCACCTGGATCCTATTTGGCTGAACGGTATCGTTTATTTTATTTCAGAACGTGATTATACTGCTAATATTTGGTCTTTTAATCCAGTTACTAAAGAGGAAAAGCAAATTACGTTTCACAAAAAGTTTGACGTAAAAAGTTTAGATGCTGATGACTCAAACATTGTATATGAACAAGGAGGCTATTTACATGTGTATAATCCCGATTCAAATACAACTGATCAACTTTCCATTGATGTCAAAGGAGATTTGAATTTTTCAAGACCGCGTTGGGAAGACATTTCTGGGGGAGACCTTAGTAACCCAAATGTATCGCCTAACGGAAAAAGAGCAGTTTTTGAGCACCGAGGCGATATATTCACAGTACCAAAAGAAAATGGTACTTGGCGAAACTTAACAAACTCACCTGGCGTAGCTGATAGAAATCCTATTTGGTCCCCAAAAGGAGATAAGATTGCTTGGTTTTCGGATAAAAGCGGTGAATACCAGTTGGTCATTGCAGATCAAGATGGCCAAAATCAAGAATCTATAAAGCTGCCAAATCCAACATTTTATTTTGTACCAGATTGGTCACCAGATGGCAAGTACTTCGCATATACCGATACGCATTACAATATCTGGGTTTTAGATATAGACACTAAAAAAGCCAAAATAGTGGATGCTGATGGCTACGCGCACCCAAACCGATCTATGAACCCTGTATGGTCGCCAGACAGTAAATGGATTGCCTATGCCAAACAACAAAACAGTCACTTTAAAGCCATTTTTGGATACAATGTGGATTCTGGTATAATTGTGCAACTGACAGACCCAATAGCCGATGCTATAAGCCCGGTTTGGGATGCTTCAGGAAAATACCTTTACACCTTAGCAAGTACAGATTACGGACTCGCCTCTGGTTGGTTAGACATGAGTTCTTTCGATCCACAAACCACCAGAAGTTTATATGCAGTTGTTCTAAATTCTAAAGACAAAGCGCCTAATCTTCCTAAGACTGATGAAGAGGACGTTAAAAAAGAAGAGGCTTCAGAAGATAAAAAAGATGACAGCAAGGACAAGAAAAAAGAAAGTGTTACAGTAGTCATTGATAAAAATGGCATTTATGACAGAGCTGTTGCTTTAGATTTACCAGCTAGAAATTATGTGGCCTTAGCAAAAGGGCCAAAGCACAAGGTGTTTGTTGCCGAAGCAATTCCTAACGCCAGTGGTTTAAAAGTACATTCTTATGATATTGAAAAAGAAGAAGCGTCTGACTTTGCAGATGGGGTAAGACAAATGGTGGTTTCGGACGACAGAAAATCAATACTTCTTAATACAGGGCGAAATTGGAATTTGGTCGATACAAAATCAAAGCCCAAGCCTAGTGACGGCAAGTTAGATACTAACATGAAAATAAAGTTAGACCCACAAGCGGAAGCACACCAAATTTTTAAAGAAGGTTGGAGATATATGAGGGACTTCCTCTATGTGGACAATGTGCATGGTGCGCCCTGGGATGAGGTTTACAAATGGTATTCGCCTTGGATTGACCATGTACGACACAGAACAGATTTAAATTATGTCGTTGACATAATGAGTGGCGAGGTGGCCATAGGCCATTCTTATGTCTCAGGGGGAGATTTACCAGATGTGGATTTTGTACCAGTCGGATTACTTGGTGTTGACCTGGAATTAGATAAAGACCATTATCGCATTAAGAAGATATACAATGGGGAACGCTGGAATCCTGGTATAGACTCGCCACTTGGGAAACCAGGAATAAATGTTAACGAAGGAGATTATATATTGGCTATCAACGGTCGTGAGTTAAAAAAGGGCACGAACCCATATCAGCTTTTGGAGCAAACAGCCGGAAGAGAAATATACATAACTGTAAATTCAGAGGCTAACACAACGAATTCTAAAGAAATATTGGTTAAGCCAGTAAGAAACGAAAGAGGCCTTAGAACCATAGATTGGGTAGAAGGCAATAGACGCAAAGTAGATGAACTATCCAACGGTAAGCTCGCTTATGTCTATGTACCAAATACTGGTGGTGGTGGTTTTACCTCTTTCAATCGCTATTATTTTTCTCAGCAAGACAAGAAAGGGGTCATCATCGATGAACGTAATAACGGCGGAGGTTCGGCTGCCGATTATATGATAGATATTATGTCTCGGGAACTCTTTGGTTATTTTAATAGTAAATCTAAAAACAACAGACCTTGGACAACACCAATGGCTGGGATTTGGGGGCCAAAGGTGATGCTTATTAATGAACGAGCAGGGTCTGGTGGAGACTTATTGCCCTATATGTTTAAAATGAAAGACATTGGACCTCTTGTCGGTACCAGAACCTGGGGAGGACTTGTGGGCACTTGGGATACACCGCGTTTTATTGATGGTGGACGAATGGTAGCACCACGAGGAGGCTTTTTTGATGTCGATGGAGAATGGGCAGTTGAAGGCGAAGGCATTGCTCCAGATATTGAAGTGATTCAAGACCCTAAATTAACGGCTCAAGGTATTGACCCTCAATTACGTCGAGGGGTTGAAGAAGCCATGCGCTTATTAAAAACGGAGGAATTCAATATGAAGCCTGAACCAGCACCGCCAGTTCGATGGAAACGTCCTGCAGGTTATAAAAGCGATAACTAATCGATTACATGGCTCGGTTTGATGTTGTTATCCTCACAGATAGAAGGTACTTAAAGGATAGTAAAGATACATACAAGCACAATGTCTTTTTGGAAGATCAGTTGGTCGCCAATGCGTTGAGTAACCAAAATCTAAAAGTTACAAGAAGGTCTTGGGATGACAAAGCGTTTGACTGGTCTAGCTCTAAAGCCTTACTCTTTAGAACTACATGGGACTATTTTGACCGCTTTGATGAATTTTTAAGTTGGTTAAAAAACGTATCGCAGAGCACTCAATTAATAAATTCAGAGGCATTGATTCGATGGAATATCGATAAGCACTATCTATTAGATTTGTGTGAACATGGTATTGATATTCCAGAATCTAAATTCATAGAAGTCGGTTCTAAAATAACACTAAAAGAGTTACATGAATTCCTCGGCTGGACAGAAACCGTATTAAAACCTTGTGTTTCTGGAGCAGCGCGGCATACCTACAAATTGAATCCTGAAAATTTGGAACAGCATGAAGCTATATTTCAAAAGTTAGTTGAGAAAGAAGCTATGCTATTGCAGCCGTTTCAGTATAACATCGTTTCTGAAGGTGAAATATCTTTGATGGTATTCAATGGACAGTTTACACATGCCGTTCTAAAAAAAGCAAAAGCTGGGGATTTTAGGGTACAGGATGATTTTGGTGGAACAGTGCACAACTATACGCCGACGATTCATGAGATAGAATTTGCAGAAAACGCTGTTAAAGGCTGTCCTGAATTACCTGTGTATGCCAGAGTTGATATTTTTAAAGATAACGATTATAAACTGGCAGTGTCCGAACTTGAATTGATAGAACCAGAATTATGGTTTAGAAATCATCCTGAAGCTGCAGGTGTATTAGCAAAAGCGATAAAAGAAAAGCTATATCCGTAATTATTATAACCCTAAATGACTAAAACATCAAAAACAAAACGCATTCTAAAAATCATTGGAGGTGTCATCATCTTCTTCACCCTACCTTCTCTCCTATTCTTTGGTTTTTTGTACCTAAGATATGATGAGGATCTGCCGACAGGAAAACAGGGAGAGGAAGCAGAAAAACTAGCACAGAAGATGACAAAGGCTCTAAATATATCAGCCTACAAAAACACAGATTATATAGAGTGGTCTTTCAAGGGTAGTCATCATTACAAATGGTATAAATCAGAAGAAAAATGCCACGTCTCTTGGGATAAAATGAGGGTTGTATTAAACTTTAGTGACATTGATGCATCTAAAGTATTTGCTGGTGATATAGAATATAACGGAGAACAAAAACACGAGTATATTTTAAAAGCTGAGAAGTACTTTAACAATGATTCGTTTTGGCTCGTTGCGCCATACAAAGTATTTGATCAAGGAGTGGAACGACGCTTAGTTGTAGACCAAGACGGCAAGAAATCCTTACTAGTCACCTATACACGTGGAGGCTCAACACCAGGAGACTCCTATTTATGGCATTTGGACGATAGTGGTAAACCTAAAAGTTTTCAGATGTGGGTTGACATTTTACCAATAGGCGGTTTAGAAGCTACTTGGCAAGACTGGATGACTACCGAAAGTGGTGCTAAGCTTCCCACTAATCATAAATTATTAGTATTTAATCTTGAAATTACTAATATATCGTCCGCTCAATAACCCTAATCTATTTCCCTCTTTGACCTACAAACTGCTGGCTTTTTAACTTAAACAATACATTAAAGCTCGTTAAACTGCCGTAGATCCGTGTAATATACTGTTGCAAATCAATTTTCTCTTGTTCATCCAAATTACTAGAGTTTATCTTTTGTTCCATAACCCGGAGACGATCACGTACCATTGTAATCTTATGAAAAAAGGTGTCAATCGGTAATTCTTTGCCTTGCAGGTTGGTGTCACCAGGTTCCATGATCAGTTTACCTCCCTTCCACTTATCTGCAATACTGATAACTTCACTGGTATCGGACCATTTCTTTAAAATCTGTTTCAAGCTTCTTTCCACTTCATAAAAACTAACCGTATCAACGTCGTCTTCTGCAGCTTCTATAATGTCAAACTCGGAATCCAAATCTATAGTTTCCAACCCATTATCAATAAATGTTACCCAATAATGCTGTGACGTGACGTTGGTAACAACACCTTTACCATATTCTGAGTGGTTAATTCTTGAGCCTATGCCTAATAATTTCATGTTTTACTGTGCTTTAAATTTTAGAATTTCTTTACGTGAATCTAAAACATTCTTTACAAAATTTTTAAAATCACTATACTCATCCGGTGAAATATTTTCAAAATCTAAATTAGATTCTATGTTTATTGTTAAGTCGTTTTTAGATTTAAGTATATATGTCAACTTGTATTTATGATTCTTAAATTTAAGATCTAAATTTTCTGGTATATCAACAAATTCAAAACCCTCTTCAAGAATAAGGTTAATATTCTCTTCATAAAAATCAGAATTTTCGTAGGTTTTATAGTTTATAGGGTGATTTCTATTTTCTAATTTAATAATATCTTGATTGTATGGATGTAAAAAAAATGGAATCTTAAAAGTGTAATACTCCATTATTTTATTGATTTCTAAATCTATACCAATATCTATGTTGTATGACACCTCCGCTTCAGAAATATCATTATTAAAGGATTCTAAATTCTGATATTCTAATTGAAATATAGACCTGTTATCCAATTCATTAAAAACCGATTCATTAAAAAGGTCTCCTTCTTTTGTTCTTTGCAAGTCTATATAATAAGAAGAAAGGTGTCCAGTTGCAATGTGGTTATAGGAGCAAGAAGCATTTTCCTCCTCACTGCTAGGAACTCTAATTATTGATGCTGCTTTGTGTTTTGCTTGTTTTCTTGTTTCAGTAGGGTTAAGGAAATACACGCTTTTATTTATTTCACTTGATATATTTTTATTTGGAATATCTAAAGCAACAGCGTTATGAAGTGATAAAGGAAAACTTAAAAAAGGCAAATTTTTATTAGTTAACTCTAAATAATAAGTCTTATCATCTATGTTGATTCTGGCAATACAATGGTTAAAATCAGTATCGGGTAATACTAACTCTTGTTTTCCATAATCTGACGTTAATATTAATACAAGATTGGCATCAATATCTGCTTTTTGGGCGAGCACTAAAAATAGTGAAGATAAATCTTTACAATCACCTAGCTTGGATGTTATTGTTTTAGATGGTTTTTGAGGGACAAATCCACTTTGTCTAAAGCTTACTGAACTATAATTAAGATTCTCTGTGATGTAGTAGTATATTTTCTCTGCTCTTTCTAGCTTGGGTATAAGCAAATGGGATTTATTCGGAAAAATTTTATTGAATGTTAGTTCAACTACATCATCATCTTTAAGTTGATTCCTAACTAAATCAGCATACCAATTAGCTATTTCACTCCAAGACTGTATAGTACTAATATGTACTTTGGGTACTAAATCGCCTAATACAGGCATATAATCTTCTGAAGGACTTATTCCTTCGGAATTTTCCAAAGACCATTCATGTACATATAAACTATTAAGTGATGAAACTTTGTATTTTATCTTGTCACTAGATTTTACATGGTTTATTTGCTTTTTACCATAAATAACTCTGTAAACATTTTTTATATTTGGATGATATCCTTCAAAACTTCGATTCAAAACTTGTTCATCAAAGAATCTTCCAGTAGAATAATAATCTGAATCGTAATTAATTAAAATTACATCTCCAATACTTAATTCGTCAAAGACAAGTTTAGAACCATTTTTATCTGCTGGCACGATACTTCCATCCGTTTTTATAATCTCTGACTTATGAATTGTATAATCACCTCCTAACCCTAAATCATATTCTTTAAGAATGTTAATTCCATTTTGGGAGGTTATCTCATAAATAAATGTAGTTCTGTATTCTCCTCCACCGTTATCATAAGCTAATATATTAGTCTGAGACAATAGTATATTAAGTCCGTAATTATTTTTATCAATTGTATTTCTATGAGCTTTAACATAACCATAAAAATCTGTTATCTCAAAGGTTTTTAGTAAGTCTGACTTGTTTTCAATATCATCAATTTTAGCTCTCACTTCTTTATTATTGGCTCTTTTAGAAAGCACTTTTTTATAGAGGGGTAGAGCTTCATCTACCTTGCCAATTTGATATAATGCATCCGCCTTATATTTTAAAAAAAGGAAAGAATTGGGAAAATTATTTAATGCTTTATCAATGTAAGGCAAAGCCTCTTGATATTTAGATATTTCAAATAAATTGGTAATAATATTATAATTCACATCATTATTTGCAACTAGCCTATCTAGTAAATCAATATATAGATTATTTGCTTTATCATATTTATTTTGCTTCTTGTAGTAAAATTTTAAGTAAGAAACTACATCCCAACTAAAATGATTTTTATTATAATTTTCTAATACTTCAACCGTCTTCTCGTCATCATTAAACATACTTGAGTAAATATCAGCAAACGTATGAAAGGTACTTGAAGGTAATGTGTTATCATTTAAATAATCGTTTAAAACTTCTCTAACTTTTGACAAATCCTCAACTCTTAAGTACTTAAATAATTTACCCACATTAGCAACATAATCTAAGTTCGTGGAGGCTTCTATTTGTTTTACCTTATCATCAAAATCTTTTAAATCCAATTTTAGCATAGCATCAAAATCCTCTATATCTGAAAAAAGACTTAAGTAATAATTAGGGTCATCATGTACCATGTTTTTAGTAATCTTATCAACTGTGGTAGTGTTTCCCTTCTTCTCGTGGCAGGTTATAAGGTAAGAACGAAGAAATGAGCTATTAGGGTAGGCAGAGTATAAACCTTCTATAAGTCTTTGCGCTTCATCAATTTTTCCATTCCTCAAATAAGTATTTGCTAAGCAAATTTTGTTTAGCTCGGGATTTCCATCTTCATTTTCAATTTTGTTTTTAAAATAAAGTTCTACAGGATGTATAACCTCTTCAGAAATATTTCTTGTTGAAGAACTTTTTTTATAATCTCTTTTAGAAAGATCATTATCAATACCTCTAATTGGCTCACCATTATAATCACTAAGGCGTATTACAAAATATGGGCTTGTCCCTCTAGAAGCACTTTTTACTAAAATTCTATTAGTCCCCTTACTTAAATTAACTTTATATGATAAGGCATCTATCTCAGTACCATGGACTTCAGAATTCTCAACTACCAACTGATCATTTAGCCAAACTTTAATGTAGTCAGACTTACCTAGCTTTAGTAGAACATCTTTATCACTTTCTGACTGTATAAAAGTTTGAGCATAATTTACACCAGCACCATATTCCGCATGATTGGAAAAAAAATTGTAAACTTCACTTTCTGTAGTTTTGGATCTATACCAATTGGTTTTCCCGTTACTTTGTGCATTAAAATCAGTATTAAGATTAGGCTCATTTTCAGGTTCATAGACAATATCAAACCCGCTCATGTTTAAATTTTCAAAAACACCACAATATTCCCAATTTCTAATGGCTGGTATTTGGTTAATGTTTTTATTAAAACCATTCCAGTTTTTATTACTCCTAGATACGACTGCACTCAAGTAATTTAAACCATATCTAATTGTCGGAATCTTCACTTTTTGGAATTCAATTTCCGATAATACTTTGTCATGGTTTTCATTAAATCCATTACCTATGTAATCTTCAAAAAAATAGTATTGAGTCCAAAAAGCATACAAATAATACTCAAATTCATCAAAAGACATAAATTGCTCGATAAATTTATCATCGTATTTTAATAATCCATTTTCAGCTTCAACTATTCTCTTTAATAGAACTGCTTCAATGTCGGTAGTATTATAATTTTCTGATTTCACTACCTCAAGAGCATTTTCTCTTTGATTATCAAAAATCAAATTCAAAATCGTTTTGCTGCTTTGAGAGAATAAAAACTGTGAGAAAAGTAAGGTTATAAATAGAGTATGGGAAAAAATAGTTTTAGTTTTTAACATTCAGGTATTGAGTTTAAGTGATTTAGTAGATTCAAATAACGATAATTTTTATCTTTTTGCAAAGCCCTATTTTTTTTTAGAAATAGATATAAGCCTATTGTATTGACACATGTAAATTAAGAAAAATAATATCTTGATAAATTAAAACGAATCATGTACTGGCAAAATATCATTAGTCATAACTTATTCTATCTCGGATACCACCACTTTCTCGGTGGATAATAACATCCGAGTCTTTTCTTTTTGCTATGGCTTTGGCTTTGCGTATAGCCGTACTTTGTTTGCGATGTTTTGAAGTAATTCGCTTATTGCCTTCGCGACGTACAGCCCAACCGTCTTCGTAAGGCACAACGTGCTGGTGCCAAGTTCTGGTTTTATTTGAGTTTCCTAGTGCTTTCAAAATGACCTCTATGATGTCTCGGATAGCATTAATGATATTATTTCTCTGTTTTGGCATTTTAATTTTTATTCAATTTTAAATATACTAAAACCCATCTACTCTAAAACAATATGGTAAATATTGAGTTACTGAGAGGTTTTCTAAAATAGTTGTTAATAATTTTGAAGTTTATAAATAACTGAATAAATTTGAAGTATACTCATTTTAAACCCTTTATATTATGAAAAAAGTATTTTTTACTCTAGTTTTTACAGGATTCTTATTTTCTGCAATTGCACAAGAAGTGCCTCAGGTTGGTGATGAGTTAATTGTAAAAGCACCAAAACATCAAAATTACGACAATATCGATTTCCCAAAGCGTAATATCCTTACCAAACGCACCAAAGTAGCCAATTATAAAAGTGTTTACGATAAGACTGTTGTTATAGACAAAGTAATCACAGATGATGATGGCAATAACTATGTGATGTTAAAGACAAAAGATGGCAGTAAGTTTTTTGGTATTAAATCGTCGATAAAAGCTAATTATAACAAAGCAATTGAAGCTGGGGAACTGGTTTCTTTCAATTAATTTAGACATTTATATTCATTAATAACGAGCCCTAATATTAGGGCTTTTTTAATACCTTCTCATAAGGTCTTTATAGGCCTCTTTTACCCTTAAAATTTGTATCTTTGCAACTTCGTTCGTAGAAGCCTTTTTGGCAAAAGCGAGTTTTACCTGCTGAAGTGTTTTTTTCTAGGCATGGTTGCTAATAAAAGAAGAATTTTATACTATTTATGAGTCAATTCGACGACGCTATCGAAGTACAAGGAGCACGGGTTCACAACCTTAAAAATATTGATGTTACCATTCCACGCGAAAAACTCGTGGTCATCACTGGGCTTTCCGGTAGCGGAAAATCGTCCTTAGCATTTGACACTATTTATGCAGAAGGACAGCGTCGTTATATTGAAACGTTTTCAGCCTATGCCAGGCAATTCTTGGGCAGCCTAGAACGCCCCGATGTGGATAAAATCGATGGCCTCTCCCCTGTTATTGCCATTGAGCAAAAAACAACCAGCAAATCCCCACGCTCTACAGTGGGCACCATCACAGAAATCTACGATTTTCTAAGGCTACTTTTTGCCCGTGCCAGCGATGCCTACAGTTACAATACAGGCGAAAAAATGGTCAGCTACAGTGATGAGCAGATCAAGGATTTAATTATGGAATCTTTTGTTGGTAAGCGGATTAATATCCTAGCCCCTGTTATTCGCTCTCGTAAAGGCCATTATCGTGAACTGTTTGAACAAATCGCCAAACAAGGCTTTGTAAAAGTAAGAACAGATGGAGAGATTGTGGACCTTGAAAAAGGCATGAAACTCGACCGTTACAAAACCCACGATATTGAAATTGTCATTGACCGATTAAAAATTGAAGACTCTACCGACAATGAAAAACGATTGATGGAATCCATAAATACTGCCATGTATCATGGGGATGATGTGCTTATGGTCATTGACCAAGATTCTAATGCAGTACGTTATTTTAGTCGAAATTTAATGTGCCCATCTTCCGGGATTTCATACCCTAACCCAGAACCGAATAACTTTTCATTCAATTCACCAAAAGGGGCTTGTCACAAATGTAACGGTATCGGGGAGCTTTATGTGGTAAATGAAAACAAGATTGTTCCAGATACGTCTTTATCTATAAAAAATGGTGCTATTGCTCCACATGGGCCACAAAAAAAGAGCTGGATTTTTAAACAGTTTGAAACCATCGCCCAACGCTTTGAGTTTTCACTTTCAGATGCGTGGAAAGACATTCCTGATGAAGCCAAAAACATTATTCTATATGGTGGTAAAGACAAGTTTACTGTTGAAAGTAAGTTACTAGGAGTCGCTCGTGATTATAATATCGATTTTGAGGGTGTAGCCAACTTTATTGAAAACCAGCATAAATCTAACTCTACGTCTTTGGTGCGTTGGGCCAGAGAATATATGGATAAGGTTCAGTGTCCAACCTGTGAAGGATCTCGTTTAAAAAAGGAATCACTCTATTTTAAAATCGATGGTAAAAGCATAGCCGAATTGGTTGCTATGGACATTATTGAGTTAGGCGAATGGTTTGAAGGATTATCAACCAGACTTACTAACACTCAGCAAAAGATAGCTGAAGAGATTATAAAAGAAATTAAAAATAGAGTTCAGTTTTTATTAGATGTTGGCCTAACGTACTTATCGCTAAATCGCAGTTCAAAATCATTATCTGGGGGTGAGGCACAACGCATTCGCTTAGCTACTCAAATTGGCTCTCAATTAGTAGGCGTACTTTATATCCTGGATGAACCAAGTATTGGTTTACACCAACGCGATAATGAAAAATTAATCAATTCGCTGGTATCACTTCGGGACGTGGGCAATTCGGTTATCGTCGTAGAACACGATAAAGACATGATAGAACGTGCAGACCATGTTATAGACATTGGTCCTTTTGCAGGTAAACATGGCGGTGAAATTATAAGTGAAGGCACTCCTAGCGCGCTTTTAAAGCAAAGCACTTTGACTGCTGAGTACTTAAATGGCAACAAGGAAATTGAAATCCCGAAAAAGCGTCGAGAAGGCAATGGAAAACAAATCGTCTTAAAAGGGTGTACAGGAAATAATCTTAAAAACGTCACTATTGAAATCCCATTAGGTAAGATGATAGGTGTTACTGGAGTTTCAGGAAGTGGAAAATCCACTTTAATTAATGAAACGCTCTACCCTATTATGAATGCCCATTACTTCAACGGTGTTAAAAAACCGATGCCGTACAAAAGCATTAAAGGTTTAGAGCACATAGATAAGGTCATTGACATCAACCAATCCCCAATAGGCAGAACACCAAGAAGTAACCCAGCTACCTATACAAAAACCTTTGACGAAATAAGAAGTCTCTTTGCTAAAATACCAGAAGCTATGATTCGTGGTTATAAACCAGGTCGATTTAGCTTTAACGTTAAGGGAGGACGATGCGAAACCTGTCAAGGCGCTGGTTTGCGCGTTATTGAAATGAATTTCCTTCCAGATGTTTATGTGGAATGCGAAACGTGCCAGGGAAAGCGTTTTAATCGCGAAACATTAGAAATTCGCTATAAAGGAAAAAGTATCAGTGATGTCTTAAATATGACCATAAATGAGGCCACTGACTTTTTTGAGCATATTCCAAAAATATATCGCAAGCTTAAAACCATTAAAGATGTTGGTTTAGGCTACATTACTTTAGGGCAGCAAAGTACAACGCTCTCTGGAGGTGAGGCTCAGCGCATAAAATTAGCAACAGAGTTGAGCAAGCGTGATACAGGAAACACATTCTATATTTTAGACGAACCTACAACTGGTCTTCATTTTGAAGACATCAATGTACTTTTAAAAGTCTTGAATAAGCTCGTCAATAAAGGAAATACCGTACTCATCATTGAGCACAATCTAGATGTGATAAAAACTGTGGATTATATTATTGACATAGGTTACGAGGGAGGAAAAGGCGGTGGCAAAATCGTAGCTAAAGGGACTCCAGAGGACATCATTAAAGATAAAAAAAGCTACACTGCTAAGTTTTTAACTAAGGAACTTAATTGATTATTAAACAATTAGCTCATCCTTAGCTCGTTTACTAATTTCCTTAACCCTATCAACTGTAAATGTTAAAGTGTTAAGAATTATTCGTAATTTGTTATCACTAACTTAAAAATTTATAATTATGAGAGGTATTCTTTGGTTAATTGCAGTAGTTTGTATCATTGCTTGGTTATTGGGCATGCTCGATATTATCCCAGGTTTGGGAACAAGTAGTTTAATACATATTTTGATAGTCATAGCGGTCATCGTTATACTATACAATATTATATCGGGACGTAAAATGCTATAAATTAAAGCACATTATATATACACTAGGGTAAGCCAAAAGGTTTACCCTTTTTTATGGATTAGATATCAATTAAGAAACGCTGTAATTACTTAAATTTGCGTGCAGTATTTAATTAAAATTTAGTATTATGCAGATTGTTTCAAATTTGATAACAAATTGCTAAAAAAGAAATTATTTTACCTCAATGAGAAAAGAACATAAGCACAAAGGCTGGAATGAAATAAAAACAAACGACTCTTGGGCCATATTTAAAATTATGGGCGAGTTCGTTAATGGCTACGAGAAATTAAGCAAAATTGGGCCGTGTGTATCCATTTTTGGTTCTGCCCGTACAAAACCAGACCACAAATACTACAAATTAACTGAAGAAGTTGCTTCAAAAATTGTGGAACATGGCTATGGTGTTATTACTGGTGGTGGGCCTGGTATTATGGAAGCCGGTAACAAAGGTGCTCATATTGCTGGCGGTACATCTGTAGGGCTTAATATCGATTTGCCTTTTGAACAACACGACAACCCGTATATTGATAATGATAAGAGCTTAGATTTTGATTATTTCTTTGTCCGCAAGGTCATGTTCGTAAAGTACTCACAGGGATTTGTAGTAATGCCAGGCGGCTTTGGAACCTTAGATGAATTGTTTGAAGCCATTACACTTATCCAAACCCACAAAATAGAATCCTTCCCGATTATACTTGTTGGGTCAGAATTTTGGTCTGGATTAATGGACTGGGTAAAAACAACACTTCTTAATGCTAATAATAATATTAGCGCATCAGATTTAGACTTAATTCACGTTGTGGATACTGCAGTTGAAGTTATAGATATTTTAGACAATTTCTATAACGAATATAACCTAAGTCCAAATTTCTAAAAAACCCTAAACACGCTCATAACGTAAGTGTTATAAGTGATAAACCCTATAAGCTAAAATCCTTGATAAAGCATCCCCACATCTTTCTTGTTTTTTGCTTTTGTTCCATTTTTGTAATGGGACAAAATAAGATGTCCGTTGATGCTAACGTAGATGATAATACAAAAAGCATTACCATTTCTCAAACCATCACTTACCAAAACACATCAAAGGATACGCTTACTACTATTTACCTGAATGATTGGAACAACAGCTACTCCAGCAAAAAAACACCTTTAGCTGAACGTTTTGAAGAAGAGTTCTCAACTAAATTTCATTTAGCAAAAAAAGAAGATCGTGGTTACACTAAAATCTTCAACATAAAAAATGAATTACTTGAAGATTTAAATTATAAGTATGCAGATGGATATCCCGATGTTATAGAGGTCAAATTAGATAAACCATTAACACCACAAGAAAGTTACACAATTCAATTAGAATACACCTTAATCTTACCCAACGCTACCTATACGGATTATGGATTTACGGACGAAGGTGAATTTAAGCTAAAGCACTGGTACATTACCCCTGCTGTCTATGATGGGCAATGGCATTATTACAGCAACAAGAATCTGGATGACATGCACATCCCTGTGTCTGATGTTGCGCTAACAGTTACCTACCCGACCAACTACAAAACTATTACAGCGCTAAATGAAGAAAGCACCCAAATACTTGGGCACTCAACCACTAAAACTTTTACAGGCAAAAACAGAACAACCACTTATTTTTCCTTATTAAAGCAATCTAATTTTAGCTCAACAAAAACTGATGACTTTACCATCCTTTCAAATATTGATGAAAAAGATCTAGAACCATTTGAAAAAGCCATTTTAACAGATAGGGTAACGCGCTTTCTAACAGAAAACCTAGGTGCTTATCCTCATAGCAAAATGGTAATTACCAATACTGATTATAATCGAAATCCACTCTACGGTCTCAATCAACTACCAGATTTTCTAAGACCGTTCCCTGATGATTTTCAGTACGAAATGAAAATTTTAAAGACAGCTTTAAAAAACCACTTAGACAGTAAGCTTATTGTAAACCCTCGCAGTGACCATTGGGTAAACGAAGGTTTACAAATTTATTTTTTGATGAAATATGTAGAGGATAATTATCCAAAAATGAAACTTTTAGGAACCCTGGCAGATGTTTGGGGTGTTCGTGCTTTTCATGCTTCCGACCTTAGTTTCAATTACCAATATTACCTCTACTCTATGGAAATGGTGCGGAAAAATAATGACCAACCCATTACAACCTCAAAGGACTCGCTAGTTAAATTTAATGCTAATATTGCCGGTAAATACAAAACAGGATTAGGACTTCACTATTTAGATGATTTTACTCAAGATGCCAATCTTAAGTTATTATTTAAGGATTTTATAGAAGAAAACACGCTCAAACAAATAACAGCAAAAGACTTTGAGAACTATCTCAAAAACAATACTGAGCAAAACATTGACTGGTTCTTTGACGAATACCTTTCTGCCCGTAAAAAAATAGATTTTAAGCTGATGGATGTGAAAGCCACATCAGATTCTATAAACTTTACCGTTAAAAACAAGCGAGAGAATACGTTGCCGATTAGTCTGTTTGCCTTAAAAAACGATACAGTAATAGACAAGTATTGGTTGGAGGATATTGGTAAAATGAAGTCGTTTACAATACCAAATAATGGCGCTGATAAACTGGTCTTGGACAATGACAATATCATCCCTGAATTTAACCGAAGGAATAATTACAAATCTACAAATGGGTCAATTTTTGGTCGTAAGCCGTTACAATTTAGACTTTTCAAGGATATAGAAGACCCTTACTACAATCAGGTTTTTTTAATGCCACTAGTAGAATTTAATAATATCTATGACGGCTTAACACTAGGAGCAAAGTTTTATAACAAAACCATTTTAAGAAAACGATTGAATTACAAATTTTCACCGCAATATGCAACGCGTTCAAAATCGTTTACCGGTGGCGGCACGGTATTTTACACCCATAATCTTGAGGACTCAAATCTTTTCAATATTACTTACGGCATATCAATGGCATATCAATCTTTTGCCCAAGATGCATTTTTTACAAGGATTAGACCAACGTTGGGTTTTGTATTTAGGGATAAGGACGATTTTCGATCAGATAAACGGGATTTTATCGATTTGAGATATGTTAGTATAGAGCGCAATATCGGAAGTGACGCTACAGTTGTAGTTAATGAACCAGACTACGGCGTATTAAATTTAAGATACATACACTCAAACCCGGGGATTATCAATTTCTCAAGGTTTGGTGCTGACTTTCAAATTGCGGATAAATTCAGTAAAGTATCAATCAATTATGAATTTAGAAAATTAAGCGAAAATAATAGAAACTATAACTTTAGATTCTACGCAGGTACATTTTTAGAAAACAATACAGATCCAAATTCTAACTTCTTTAGCTTTGCACTAGATAGACCAACAGACTATTTGTTTGACCTTAACTATCTAGGAAGATCTGAAGATGCAGGACTCTTTAGCCAGCAGATTATTATAGCTGAAGGTGGTTTTAAATCCAAACTAAATCCAGCCTTTGCCAACCAATGGATGGCAACAGCAAACTTTAGTACATCTATTTGGAGATATATTCAAGCTTATGGTGATGTTGGATTTGTAAAAAACAGATTTATTGATCCTGTTTTTGTGTATGATTCTGGGATACGACTAAACCTCGTTGAGGACTATTTTGAAATATTCTTTCCTATATATTCAAATTTGGGGTGGGAAATTGGGCAACCCAATTATGACCAAAAAATCCGATTTATGTTTACGGTAGATCCGCAAGTACTTTTAGGACTTTTTAGACGCAAATGGTATTAAGGGATTGTTAGTTAAAAGTTAATTTTTTGAATAATTTTTAATTAACCACACTCTTTTCTCTAGTTTGTTAATAATTATTCAATATTATAACATAATAAGGGATTGCAAAACCGAGTGAATTTTGTTAATTTTGCAGCACTTAAACACCTAGTAAATGAAGCCTAACGAAAGTTCTAAAACAGAAATTACATTTGAAGATTTTAAAGCTGAAGTCTTAAACGACTATAAAATTGCAGTGACAAGTCGTGAGTGTAGTCTATTAGGACGTCGTGAGGTGTTGACGGGTAAAGCCAAATTCGGTATTTTTGGAGATGGAAAGGAAGTCCCTCAAATCGCATGGGCAAAGGCTTTTGAAAATGGAGATTTTCGATCTGGTTATTACCGTGACCAAACCTTTATGATGGCTATTGGAGAATTGACTATTGAACAGTTCTTTGCTGGTCTATATGCCAATACAGATATAAATGAAGAACCTATGTCAGCCGGTCGGCAAATGGGAGGGCATTTTGCAACCCATAGTTTGGATGATAATGGTGAGTGGGTTGATTTAACGGCCCAAAAAAATTCAAGTGCAGATATATCCCCAACTGCTGGGCAAATGCCTCGCTTATTAGGGTTGGCTCAAGCCTCTAAAATATATAGGCATGTTGAAGGTATTGATGATTCAAAATTCTCAAAGAAAGGGAAGGAAGTTGCGTGGGGTACCATTGGTAATGCTAGTACAAGCGAAGGGTTATTTTTTGAAACCATCAATGCAGCTGGTGTACTTCAAGTCCCTATGGTTATAAGTATCTGGGATGATGAATATGGAATTTCAGTTCATGCAAAGCACCAAACCACCAAAGAAAATATTTCTGAAATTTTAAAAGGGTTTCAACGAGATGAGCATGGAGATGGTT
The DNA here is from genome assembly GCF_046720935.1 of Winogradskyella sp. A3E31. NCBI lineage: Bacteria > Pseudomonadati > Bacteroidota > Flavobacteriia > Flavobacteriales > Flavobacteriaceae > Winogradskyella > Winogradskyella sp. A3E31. The sequence goes on along the minus strand of NZ_JBHNWH010000011.1, from coordinate 29,782 downwards.
ATGAAATTATGCGTGTCAACGGCTGGAATTATCCTGAACTGATCGATGTTTACCAACGCGCTGGGCAAGTTGCAAGAAAAGAGCACGTCCCAGTAATGATCCATGTACAAGAATTAACACAACCACAAGGTCACTCAACCTCTGGATCTCATGAACGCTACAAAAGTGAAGAACGACTTAATTGGGAAACTGAGCACGATTGCAATCTTAAAATGCGAGAATGGATGGTTGCCAACAGTATCGCTACGGATGAGGAACTTGCTGAATTAGAAAAACAGATTAAGAAATCTGTTAGAGATGGTAAAAAGGCCGCCTGGAAAGCATTTATAAACCCAATTAACCACGAATTAAAGGAAATACTAAGCCTTCTAGATAATTTGGCTAACTCAAGTGCCAACGGGGCTTTCATATCAAAGTTACGAAATGACCTAGCTTCTATGGACGAAGCTTTAAGAAAAGACATATTGGCTTATGCCAGAAAAGCATTACGCTTCGTAGTTAGCGAATCTTCGAGCGCCAAAACCGAACTGCAGAATTGGATTAACGCTTATTTTGAAAAGATTCAACCAAAATACAGTTCTCATTTACACAGTACATCAAAGTATAGCGCTTTACACCAAAAAGAAGTCTCACCGGTTTATGATGATAATAAGAGTTTAGTTGATGGGCGAATTGTACTAAGAGATAATTTTGAAGCGCTTTTTAGTAAGTACCCTGAAGCCTTAATTTTTGGTGAGGACGCAGGTAAAATTGGTGATGTCAACCAAGGACTAGAAGGCCTACAAGAGAAATTTGGGCCTCTTAGAGTTGCTGACACTGGTATACGAGAAGCTACAATTTTAGGACAAGGTATAGGTATGGCTATGCGTGGTCTTAGACCAATAGCCGAAATTCAGTATCTCGATTATTTGATGTATGCCCTTCAGATTATGAGTGATGATTTGGCAACCTTACAGTACAGAACAAAAGGCAAGCAAAAGGCACCTCTTATAGTAAGAACACGTGGCCATCGTTTGGAAGGTATTTGGCATGCCGGTTCGCAAATGGGTGGTATCATTAATTTAATTCGAGGAATTCATGTTTTGGTGCCAAGAAATATGACTAAAGCCGCCGGATTTTATAATACACTGTTAGAAAGTGATGACCCGGCTCTTATTGTCGAATGTCTTAATGGGTATAGACTTAAAGAAAAATTACCGTCTAATTTAGGCGAGTTTAAAACTCCGATTGGTGTTGTTGAAACTTTAAAAGAAGGTGATGACATTACCTTGGTATCTTATGGGTCAACCTTACGTTTGGTAGAACAAGCTGCAAAAGAATTATTGGAAGTAGGCATAGATGCTGAAGTTATAGATGTACAGTCACTTTTACCATTCGATATTAACCATGATATTGTTAAAAGCGTTGCTAAGACCAATAGGCTTTTGGTCATTGACGAAGATGTAAAAGGAGGTGCTTCAGCCTATATTTTAAATGAGATTATGAACACACAGAATGCCTTTCAGCATTTAGACAGTCAGCCAAAAACCGTAACGGCCAAAGAACATAGACCTGCTTACGGCACGGATGGTGATTATTTTTCAAAACCATCTATTGAAGATATTTTTGAAGTAGTCTATGGTATAATGCACGAGGCTAATCCATCGGATTTCCCAAAGTTGAGGTAAAGTCTTTTTGTAAAAAATAAATATTAACCATCAATTAACTTGATGGTTTTTTTATTTTAGAGGCATCTGTAAATAATATATTATGACTACCAGATTTAATGACCTTGGCCTTTTAATATTGAGATTAGGCTTTGGTGGAATGATGCTTACGCATGGTATTCCAAAATTACAAAGGCTATCAGACCCAACCTCTTTTCCAGATCCAATCGGTGTCGGACCAACAGCTTCACTTATTTTATGTCTAATTGGTGAAGTCGTTGCTCCGGTTCTTATAGTTTTAGGGCTTAAAACAAAACTTGCTGCTATCCCAGCTGCGTTAACTATGGCAGTTGCCGCTTTTATTGTGCATGGATCCGACCCTTTAGCCAGAAAAGAAATGGCACTACTCTATTTATTTGTTTTTGTTGTTCTATTCTTTACCGGAGCAGGGAAATATTCAGTTGATGATAGAATAACCAAATAATCTTTCTTTTATAAAGTGTTTGGCATTAGCAGACTTGTGTTGGTCGAAATTTATTGTAGCAACACAACAATTTTATGAGGTTTGTATAACAATCTTAAAACAACACTTATGAAAACTCGAATCCTTCTATCAATTATTGCTTTAGGACTATTTAGTTCTTGTATTGTAAAATCAATTCAGCCATATTATATAAAAAGTAAATTAAAGTATAATACCAAATTAGTAGGCGAATGGAAAGACCAAAGAAATAGCACTTGGAACATTGTATCTTTTAAAAGCAAATGGAAAGAAGATAATAAAGACCCTTCAAAATTAATGAAAGAAGATTTTGAAGCTTATGAAAGGTATAAAGACGGTTATATTATTTCCTATGAGCGATCAAAAAAGCAAGCCAGTTTTATTGCTATGCCTTTTATGGTAGATGATTACTTATTTATTGATGTCACACCTTTTGAATATGAAAGTGATGATATAAACAGTTTAGCTGCTGAACATCTTCTAAAAACACATTCAACGGCTTATGTACAATTTAATTCAGGTAAATCCATTGTTTTCAAGTGGTTGTCAGAATCTGTAATGAATCGACTGTTTGAAGAACAAAAACTACGATTAAAACACGAAGAATCTGGTGTAGATAACGACTTAATATTGACAGCCTCTTCTGAAGAATTATATCAATTTTTGAGAAAGTTTATGAAAACAGAAATAGATAACAAATGGGATAATGATGATGTTTACAAACTAGAGCCTTACAATGCAGCCCCTTAGGTTAGACCAAATAATTAAGAAAACAAATGCACATAGGCCTCTCATTTTTAATGGAGGCTTATGGGCTTTGGCATTTATTATACTGTTATTTATTTTTTCTAAGGGAAAGAATCCCATAAAAACAGACTATTTATATACGCTTTCGTTTTTGGTATTTATTGCTATACCTGTAGTTATCAATTTTTACATTCTAATTCCAAGTTTTTTAAAAACGGAAAAATATAAACTATATATTATCTTATTTCTGTTGAATTTATGTTTTTTTGCTTTTGTATTTCAACTTTTCTTTATGTCTATAATAGACATCTTGTTTCCAAATTTCTTCTTCATTTCTTACCTCTCTGATATTAATGCCTATATTATTTTTATCATAGTATTAGTAGCAACAACCCTTTTGAAATTAACAGAGGATTGGTTCTATTTTAATGCCACAGAAAACAGAATCTTGAAACTCAAAAACACACATATTGAAACACAGCTCTCTGCTTTAAGAGCACAGATGAACCCGCATTTTTTGTTCAATTCTTTAAATGTCATCTATTCAATGGCAATAGAGCAAAAGAAAGATGTCACTAAGGCTATAGTAGAATTGTCTAATCTCTTAAGATATGTCATTTACGATTCAGATACAGAGCGAGTTACCTTAAAACAAGAAGTTGAATTGATTAAAAACTACATCACCTTTCAAAGTTATAGGAGTCTGAACCCAGAGCTTATTGAGTTTAACACAAATATTGAAAGTATAGCCTTTAAGATTTATCCAATGTTACTACTGCCCTTATTAGAAAATAGTTTTAAATATGGATTATCCCCAGATGATTCAGCATCAAAAATAAAGATTAAATTAATTCAGCAAGGGAAAGGATTTTATTTTGAAGTGAGTAATAAAAACAACGATTACAATAACGACTTAGATAAGGACTATTCTGGTGTAGGCTTAAAAACCCTTGAAGATAACCTAAATTTGGTATACCCTAATCAACATGAGTTTAAGATTGAAAATACCTCTGATTTATTTAAAGTGACCATCAAAATTATAGATGAAGACCAATAAAAATTATACTATATCATGTATTATAGTTGATGATGAAGTTTCATCACAGAAAGTCTTAGAGCATTTTGTGGGCGAGACAAATGGTCTAAATCTAATAGCGACCTGTAGAAATGCAGAATCGGCTTTCAAAACAATTAAAGAAAAAAAGAATGTAGATCTTATTTTCTTGGATATTAATATGCCAAAAGAATCAGGATTAGATTTTTATAAACGTTTAGTAAATCCACCACAGGTTATTTTCACAACGGCCTACCCGCAATATGCTTTACAAGGCTTTGACCTTAACGCCACCGATTATTTATTAAAACCTATTGCTTATCATCGTTTTTTAGAAGCTGTAGAAAAGGCACTTAGCAAAGTTTCAAGAGAACAAAAAGACTTCATTATACTTAAGGAGAATAAAACGCTTTATAAAGTAAAGCTAGACAATATTTCTTATATAGAGGCTTTCGGTGATTATGTAAAAGTACATTACGACAACAAAATACTTACTGTACATAGTACCTTCTCTAAGTTCTTAGAAAATCTTCCCCCTAATTTTTTAAGAGTTCATAAATCATTTTGTATCAACTTAAACCGAATGACTTATCTTATGGGCAACCAAATTGGCATAGATGAATATAAAATCCCAATTGGTAAAACCTACAAAGATGAAGTGCTCAAAATTATAAATCCATAATATGAAGATTGAATCCATAGTCACAATAAAAAAAGAGCTTCAATATTTACCCAAAGAAGATTTGCTACAGCTCTGTCTTCGTTTAGGGCGTTTTAAAAAGGAAAACAAGGCTCTTTTAACGTATTTATTGTTTCAATCACATAATGAAGATGGTTACATACAAAGTATAAAAGACACATTGGATGACGATTTTAATGGCATAAATACGGATAGTTACTTCTATATGAAAAAGACCATTCGTAAAATTCTTCGTCACATTAGAACCTATGCCAGGTATTCTCAGAAAAAGGCTACCGAAGTAGAGCTACTCCTCTACTTTTGTGAGCGTCTAAACAGTCTCAAACCAGATATTCATCGAAATAAAACCTTAGATAATTTGTACCGAAGACAGGTGCTCTCTATTGAAAAGAAAATAAAGGCACTACACGAGGATTTGCAATTCGACTATAACCAAAAGCTTGAAGAATTAAATTTTTAGTACATTTAATCTAACTATAAAACGTAAGATATGTATCCTGTTATTAGAAAAATACTAGCTATCGTTGTCGGATGGTTTAGTGGCAGCATTATAAACTTAGGACTCATACAACTGGGTCATATTATATTTCCGATAAAAAATGTCGACACATCCGATATGGATGCTCTAGCTCAGGTTATGCCGACCTTAACAGGAGAATATTTTATCTTTCCTTTTCTTGCCCATGCATTAGGAACACTGGCAGGTGCTCTCATTGCTGGTATTATAGCCGAAAACCGTAAAATGACGTTTGCCATGATTGTCGGTGCACTCTTCTTACTTGGTGGTATTATGGTAAATTATATCTTACCAGGACCAACGTGGTTTACAGCATTAGATATTATAGTGGCCTACATTCCAATGGCATGGTTAGGTGGTAAAATGGCCATCAAGCTTGCTGAGAAAATCAAATGGAAGAAGAATAATACCAACTAAAATTCGAGGTGTCTATTCTTGATAATTAATACTTGAAGCATTAAACAAAACAACTTATTTTACTTAATTTTGACATTCAAATTTTGAAGTCAATTTTATGAAAGATACTGCGTTAACAGCCACTCACAAAGCACTCGGAGCTAAGATGGTGCCTTTTGCAGGCTTTAATATGCCTGTACAATACGAAGGGGTAAACATAGAACACGAAACCGTAAGAAATGCGGTTGGGGTTTTTGATGTGTCACACATGGGCGAATTTTTGGTTGAAGGCCCAAATGCTTTGGATTTAATACAAAAAGTGAGTAGTAATGATGCTTCTAAACTTACTGTTGGTAAAGCACAGTACAGCTGTATTCCAAATGAAACTGGTGGCATTGTCGATGACCTTATTGTTTATCGCATAAAAGAAGATACCTACCTCTTGGTTGTCAATGCTAGTAATATTGAAAAAGATTGGAATTGGATTGTCTCTAAAAACGATGTCGGAGCACAACTACGAGATCTTAGTGATGATTATTCCCTTTTGGCAATACAAGGTCCTAAAGCTGTTGAAGCCATGCAGTCACTGAGTAGTCATGATTTATCTGATATTAAATTTTACAATTTTGTAGTTGGTGATTTTGCAGGGATTGAACATGTTATTATTTCTGCTACTGGTTATACTGGTAGTGGTGGCTTTGAGATTTACTGTAAGAATTCTGAAGTCAAACAAATTTGGGATAAAGTTTTTGAGGCTGGTAAAGACTTTGGCATTAAGCCAATAGGTTTAGCAGCAAGAGATACCTTAAGATTAGAAATGGGCTACAGTCTTTACGGCAATGATATTGATGATACCACTTCCCCATTTGAAGCCGGATTAGGCTGGATTGTTAAGTTCACAAAAGATTTTACAAACTCTGAAAATTTGTATGAACAAAAACAGCGTGTGTTAGATCAAAAGTTAGTCGCTTTTGAATTGGATGAAAAAGGTATTCCGAGACAAGGTTATGATATTGTTGATTCTAATGGAAAAGCCATAGGCAGAGTTACTTCTGGTACCATGTCACCTTCTCTAAAAAAAGGTATCGGTCTCGGATATGTACCACCTGTTTTCTCAGATGTTGGTAGTAAAATTTATATTCAAGTCCGTAAAAATGCCCTTCCTGCAACTGTTGTTAAATTACCCTTCTACAAAGGCTAACACAAGGTATGAGCAACTGATTTATGTCGAAGGAGCAAGAAAAACACAAAATTCTCATTTTAGGGGTTAGCGGCTATTTGGGTGGAGAAATCTATAAGGAGCTCTATCCTTATTTTAGAACCTACGGCACTTATTTTACGCCCAATAAATTACACGAAGCCAACAAACAATTCTTTCATTATAATGTGGAAGAAGATGATATCTGGGAGATTTTAGAAGCCACAAGACCTTCTATTATTATTTCAGCACTCCGTGGCGATTTTCATGCACAAACCATTGCACATATCCATTTGGCAGAATATGCGCTAAGGCATAAATCAAAAATTATTTTTCTATCGTCTGCCAATGCTTTTGATGCCTACAGCAAATTCCCAAGTTATGAAAATGATAAAACACTGAGTCACAGTATATATGGGCACTTTAAGATAAAAATCGAAAATATGTTACTGCGCATGCCAAAACGCCAAGTAGCGATCATAAGGTTGCCTATGGTATTTGGTCAAAACTCTCCGCGCATTCAAGAAATGAAGCAACTAATTTTAGAAAAAGAGGCGGTTGAGATTTTCCCTAATCTTATAATGAATGTCACTTTAGACAGAAAAGTAACCCAGCAGATTCATTATATCATCAACAGGAATAAATATGGTATTTTTCACTCTGGCAGTACAGATTTAGTGCATCATGATGAGTTCTTTAAAGATATTCTGGCAATGATTTCGGACACAACTGTACAGCTTAAACATGTATTTACAACAAATGAAGACCGCTACTTGGCTGTTTTGCCAAAGTTTAACAGATTACCAAAACATTTACAATTAACAAGCCATACCGTTATAGAAGAGTTACAGAAATAGCTTGGAAGTCGGTAATGGATTTATTACATTTCAAATAAAATAATAGATATGAGTACACTAGACAAAGACACAATAGAAGCCAAATTATTACAATTTCCAGATTGGGAATATTTTGATGATGCCTTAAATGCAGAATTTGAATTCGAAAACTTTAAGGACTGCTTTAGTGCTATGAGCCGCATTGCTTTTGAATGCGAAGCACTTAATCATCACCCAAACTGGTCCAACGTTTATAATGTGCTTAAAATCTCAATATCAACACATGATGTTGGTGGAGTTACTCAAAAAGACTTTGCTTTAGTAGATGCAATTGAAGCTATAGTAGAACCCGAGGAATAAATCATTTTAATACTTTAGCAAAAATTTCAATTAAGAGTTATGGGAAGAGCTTTTGAGTTTAGAAAAGCACGGAAAATGAAACGCTGGGCAGCCATGAGCAAAGCCTTTACCAGAATTGGTAAAGACATTGTTATGGCGGTTAAAGAAGGTGGTCCAGATCCAGATAGCAATTCGAGATTACGAGCGGTAATACAAAATGCCAAGGCCGTTAATATGCCCAAGGACAATATTGAGCGTGCCATTAAACGAGCTTCGGATAAAAATCAGGGTGATTATAAGGAAGTTGTTTTTGAAGGCTATGCTCCCCATGGCATAGCAATTTTGGTAGAAACAGCTACAGATAATAATACCAGAACAGTGGCAAATATTCGGAGTTATTTTAATAAGTGTGATGGAAGCTTAGGGGTTTCTGGCTCTGTTGTCTTTATGTTCGATCACACCTGTAATTTTAGAATACCGGCAGAAGGCTTAGACCCTGAAGAAATTGAATTAGAGTTTATAGATTTTGGTGCTGAAGAAGTGTTTGTTGATGACGATGGTATATTAATCTATGCGCCTTTTGAAAGTTTTGGTGCCATACAAGCCGAATTAGAATCCCGTGGCATAGAGATATTGTCATCTGGTTTTGAACGCATTCCACAGGTTACCAAAACATTGAGTCCAGAAGAAGTCGAAGATGTCGAAAAACTTCTCGAAAAAATTGAAGAGGATGATGATGTACAGAATGTGTACCACACTATGGAGGAATCTTAGGGTGAGTAGTAAAGTTTAGCTATAAGTGTGGACATTGAGGCTCTATGCTCAAACCAAATATAAGATACAACTAAAAACAAAAGGCTACTGATAGTATCAGTAGCCTTTCTTCTCTTTCATAGCAATTAACCATCTAAACCATAATTAATTGCAACATTTATTTGTACCTTACTTACGTAAATTTCTTGTTAGCGGTTTTAAGACACTTTTATTAACCTATGAAGAACACTATTACTCAATTCTATACGGCATTTTCCAATCTCGATGCAGAAAAAATGAATTCATTATATCACGACGATATCGTTTTTAATGACCCTGCATTCGGAACCCTAAAAGGCGATCGTGTAAAATATATGTGGCAAATGTTATGCGAAGCACAAGTTGGAAAGGGCTTTAAAATTGAATTCTCAGATGTTATGGAAGACGCAGTAAGCGGTACAGCACATTGGGAAGCAGATTACATTTTTAGTAGAACTGGTCGGAAAGTACATAATGAAATTGATGCTGAGTTTAAGATTAAAGACGGAAAGATCATTGAGCATACAGATCGCTTTAACCTACAAAAATGGGCCTCGCAAGCCCTTGGTGTCAAAGGCGCTATAATGGGAGGTACAGGTTACTTTAAGCGTAAATTACAATTTAGGACTAAAAAAATGTTAGAAAAATATATTGAAGAGCAGAAGGATTAAATAATGCTTGATATAAAAATCTGAAAACAACACCTTAAATATACTGAAAATGAGTACAATTAGATTAGGAGATGAAGCCCCAAACTTTAGAGCCCAGTCCACGGAAGGCGAAATTGATTTTCATAACTGGCTTGGTGATAGCTGGGGAGTATTATTTTCTCATCCTGCAGACTATACACCCGTTTGTACAACAGAACTAGGAACTGTTGCAAAATACAAGCCGGAGTTTGACAAAAGAAATGTAAAGGTAGTAGCGCTGAGCGTTGATGGATTAGAATCCCATAAGGGTTGGATTAGTGACATTAACGAAACTCAAAACACAACTGTTAACTTTCCAATTATTGCTGATGAAGATAGAAAGGTCGCTAGTCTTTATGATATGATACACCCTAACGCAGATAGCAAGCATACTGTTAGGTCTGTTTTTGTAATTGGGTCCGATAAAGAAGTAAAACTAACAATAACTTATCCTGCATCAACAGGTAGAAATTTTGACGAATTACTTCGTGTCATTGACTCGTTACAGCTAACGGCCTACCATAAAGTTGCTACACCTGCCAACTGGAACAATAGTGATGATTGTGTAATCGTCCCTTCTGTTTCAAATGACGAAATACCAAGTTTGTTTCCTAAGGGACATACAGAAGTTAAGCCTTATTTAAGGCTAACTCCTCAACCAAATTTGAATTAGTCTTAGAGCATAATAAAAGAAAGTCCTGAGTTAGTTTTGGCTAATAGCATCCTAATAGCAATTGGGATAATCTTGTGTGGCAAATTCTCAACCTAATAAATACTATGAAATTAATTAGTACCGTAATAATTGCATTCAGTTTATCATTTTTCCCACTAATAGTGCAAGAAAATTGTTTAACCAAAGACAGTCTCATACAATTAGATGCATCCTGGGAAAAGGCTCAATTAGAATTGGATCTCAACCATATAGACTCAATTCTGGCAGAAGATTATATATGGGTTCATAATCATGCCAATACGATTGATGATAAAAAAGCAGTCTTAGACAGGATAAAGCGATATCTAAATGTTAATACCAATGACACCAAATCCCGAGTTTCCAAGGATGTCAATGTTATTATTTCTGGTTCAACTGGTATTATCAGCGGATTTACTGTTATAGACAGAGGCCTTAGTCCAATTACTTACCATTTTATGAGGACTTATGTAAAAATCAATAATAAATGCTATCAAATCGCCAACCATACTATGGCTCTTCCCGATGAGAAAGAAGACTAAAAAGGAAAACAACATACAGCAGTATATCATCTACTAAAAAAAAAGCTGCCATAAATTAACACTTAAAAGGCAGCTTATTTATAACAATGTTTCTTTTTAGGGACTTGCGTTTACTTTATGTTTCATTGTTACTATAATAAATGCAAATCGTATGCCAAAATTTGTAATTTTAAGTTTATGAATGCTGGTCAAACCAATGTGTTTGCTCAACTCTTTATATAACTTATAAAGTTATTTTTAGCCAAAAAAATGAACACTTGAGGGGACTTTAGGGGTGTAAAATTGTAATGATAGTAATCATTTATGAGTATTCGGGCACTTTTCCCTTCACACCTTTATAGAAAGATTTCATAAACTCAATGTCTGCCTCAAAATCATCCGTAGGATAAAATGGCTCTGAGATCTTATTTTGCTTGTTTTCAAAATCGAGTGTAAACATTATAATCGGAACCTGTGCAGCCTTGGCTATATAGTAAAATCCCGTTCGCCATTGCTCAACTTTTTTACGTGTACCTTCTGGTGCTAAAGCCAATCTAAAAACATCATTTTCCTTAAATAACTTGGCAATAGCTTCAACCTTTTTTTGACCAGAAGTTCGGTCAATTGGTCTCCCGCCTATAGCTCTAAAGTAATAACCAAACGGCCATTTAAAAAGTTCCTTCTTACCTATAAAATTTGTTTTTACACCTGCTATCTTGCGCAATAGGAGACCGATATAGAAATCGTGCCAACTCGTATGCGGCACAGCAATTATAACTGCTTTTTTAATCGTGTCTTTTGAAAAATCTGTATTACCAACAATTTGCCAGCCTAGTAATTTAAAATAGATGAATCTGGCCAATGCTCTCATACTACATTTTTTGATACAGTTCCTTTGCTTTGTCTCGGGTCATGATTTTCTGCCATTTTTTACCTAAAGCATTTTCCCAAAGAGGCTCTAAACTTAAGGCAACGTCTATCATAACATCAAATTGATGCTCGTCGAGATCTTCACATATACCCTTTGGAAGTTCAATGCCGTGTTTAGATTTCATGTCTTTAAACAGCTTCACCCCTTCTGGATAATATTCATCTAAATGATCAAAGACAATACAATTACCAATACCGTGTTTTATACCTAAAAGATAAGATAACCCATAACTCAACGCATGTGCAACACCTACTTGTGAATAAGCGATACTCATACCTCCATGCCAAGAGGCCATCATCAATTGGTCTTGTGCCGTTTCCGTATCTAATGTGTCATTTAGAAATATGTCCTTGCACATATCAAGAGCTTTTTCACCATAAGATTGGCTGAATGCATTTAAATATGTTCCATTTAAGGATTCAATACAATGTATAAAGCAATCCATCCCAGTATAAAACCATTGATCTTTAGGCACGTCTTTGGTCAGCTCTGGATCTAGAATCACCTGGTCAAAAGGTGTATAGTCACTATTGATTCCCAGTTTACGCTCTGGCCCAGTAAGTATCGTTGTTCTAGACACCTCAGCACCTGTCCCTGAAATGGTTGGGATACCGACATGATATATTGCTGGATTTTTAATAAGATCCCAGCCTTGATAGTCTTTAGCTTCACCCTTATTGGTCAACATTAGAGATACTGCCTTGGCAATATCCATAACAATACCACCGCCAATACCAATAATTCCTGACGGTTTTTCGCTGAATTCTAAAATGATATCTTCAACTAATGTGTCAATTTGAGACGTCTTGGGCTCTTCTTTTGTAGGTACGTAGATGATTTTATCCTTGTAGGACAAAGTTATTCTTGAGGTCAACCAATGGTTGCCTTTAAAAACATCATCAACATAGTAGATAAATGGTGCATGCCTTCCATTACGTTTTGGAGCAATAATTTCTTCTAACTGATTGAAACTACCGCGACCAAAAATAACTTTGGACACCATGGGGAAATTTTTATACGTCATTTAATCAATTTCTTCAACAAAAATATAAATACAATTGTGTTTTGGTTTATTCATTCAAAAAATATTGAAACTTTTCATAAAACTGACCAACATGATAACCATCAATCAGGGCATGATTTACTCTAACAGCTACATTCATCATACAGTTACCATCGACCTCTTCTACCTTTGAAAATGATACCTCTGGAATCGACTCTACCAATCCGGAAACTGGCTCTTTATGCCCTGTAAACGGTATCCATGGCAACGCCGAACAATGAATGCAATCGTCACCATTTACTGGAGGATATAAATTCTTAGTAGATTGCACACGTTGCTTTTCTTTTAAAAGGTTTTCTAAAAACGCATTGAGATTGTCATCATATTTCACAAATGAAAATCCAAAGGTCTTATCAGCTCTTAAAATTGTAGGTGATGCATTAATAACATCATATTCAACGACATCATCATCTTTTATACGATACCTGAAATTTTCAATAGAGTTAACAGCTCGTAAACAATCATGAAGGTATTTTCCAAAAAAACTAATAGACCTCGATTTTGAAAAGGCATAGGCATTTGTAACATCTACTTTGAACGTAATAGCAAAGCTAGGGTCTTTTAAACCCATAAAATGGTCAAATTGCTGTTGTCTATTCCAATGCTGTTTATTTATAGTTTTCAATGTATTAATTCAAATATTTTAAAAGTTCATCTATTCGTTTTAAGGTCAAATACTCTTTATTTTTTACATCCGAATCAGCCACTTTTTCATGTGCCCATGTGGTATGAAAGGGTACATGAATTGCTTTAGACCCCAAGTTTACCAATGGCAAAATATCGGACTTTAATGAGTTACCCACCATTAAAAAAGCTTTGGGCTTAATCTCTAAATGGTCTAATAATTTTTTATAATTAGCTTCTTGTTTTTCGCTCAACACTTCAATATGATGAAAGTATTTTAACAAGCCAGATTTTTCTAATTTTCGTTCTTGATCCAACAAATCTCCTTTAGTGGCTACGATCAACTTGTATTTTTTTGAAAGTTCTTCTAGCACTCCTTCTACACCGTCCAGCAATTCTACTGGTTTGTTTATCATATCTTTACCAATATTTAGAATACTGCTAATGGTGTCGTTAGATACGGTATTGTTAGACAATTCTAAAGCCATTTCAACCATTGACAATACAAAACCTTTTACTCCATAACCATAAATCGGAAGGTTTTTAAGCTCCAACTTAAACAACTCTTGGTCTATTTTGTTAGGAGTTTCAAATTGAGACAACAATTTTGCAAACTCTTCTTCAGCCTCCCTAAAATAGGTTTCATTGACCCAAAGTGTATCATCGGCATCAAAACCGATAACTTCTATTTCCTTAAAATCTACTTCCACAATAGTTTCGCTTTTTCTAAATCTTCGGGGGTATCAATTTCTACGCCTTCAACAGTGGTTTCTACCATTTTAATTCGTTTACCATACTCCAAATAACGGATACATTCTATTTTTTCTGAAGCCTCTAAAAACTGCATAGGTAATTTGGTAAACTCTAATAACGCTTCTCTTCTAAATGCATAAATTCCTTTATGTTTAAAATAGCGAGCGTTTGTTTCTTTATCTCTTGGATATGGAATTGGGCTTCTCGAAAAGTATAAGGCAAAGTCATTTTGGTCAACGATCACCTTTACGGTATTAGGGTTGGTAATTTCATCCCAATCGTGAATCTCTACCATTAGAGAGGCTAAGTCGATGTCTTTATCATTATCCGTTTTAAAAACATCTAAAACCTTTTTTAAGCTTTCTCGTTCGGTAAACGGTTCGTCGCCTTGCACATTCACCACAATATCACAATCTACATTAGCCACAGCTTCGGCAATGCGGTCAGAGCCAGACTCATGGGGTTTTTCACTCATAATAGCCTTACCTCCATTAGCCACAATCTCATCAAAAATAATAGTACTATCAGTGACGACATATACATCCTCAAATAATTTGGTGGCTATTGTCGCCTCATAAGTTCTCACAATGACGGGTTTACCACCTAAATCTTGCATTAATTTACCTGGAAATCGGGATGCGCTATATCGCGCAGGAATCATGGCTATGACTTTCATGTATCAGTTATCTTAATTCAAAAATAAAGGTTTTATTACAATCCATCCGTCTCAAAAAAATTATCTTTAAAACCGATAAGATAGAGTTGCTCTTTGGCTCTTGTTACAGCAGTGTATAACCACCGAATATAATCTTTATCTGGTCCATTTGGAAGATAAGGTTGTTCCACAAATATCGTATTCCATTGACCCCCTTGAGATTTATGGCATGTTATGGCATAGGAAAATTTTACCTGCAGAGCATTGAAATATGAATTGTTCTTTACACCTAAAAAGCGTTTATAATTGGATTTTTCATCCTGAAAGTCTTTTGATACCTCTTGATAGAGTTTGTTAGACTCATCATAAGTCAAAGAAGCTGTTTCGGACGTAATGGTATCTAACAGCAATACGGTTTCAAAAGGTCTCATCCTTGGGTAATCGACCATTTTTATCTTTACTTCAGCAAATCTGAAACCGTACAATTCCTTTAGGCTAAAAATCTCTAAAACCTCAATAATATCACCATTGGCAATAAATCCGGCTTCCGTGGTTGGTTTAATCCAAAAATAATTGTTCTTCACCACCATAAGATAGTCACCAGCAGAAAGCTCTGTCTCATTAAACAAAATGCGCTCTCTAATTTGCTGATTGTACATGTTAGCGCGTTTGTTACTACGAACGATGATAGCGGTTTCTTCATAGCCATTGGTACTGTAAGCATCGTTGATGGCGTCCATGATTTCGTAACCATCTATCAATCTTACGATGTCTTTGAAATTCTTCAAATTAAATTTAAAGCTATCGTAAAAACCGGTATCCAAAACTGCACGTAATTCCGTGGCATTCTCTAAAATACCAGAATCTTGCTCTTGCCGTACAACCTCGTCTAATTCTATACTTGTAACGTGCTTATTGTAATTCAACTCTAATTTATCAGCATCCAACGCCGGACTTAACTCTGACTTTACAGGAGGCAATTGTGCCTTATCACCTATCAGTAATAATTTACAGTTATGCCCAGAATAGACATATTGCATAAGGTCATCTAAAAGAGATCCGTTTTCGAAAAGTTTTGAATCTGCCGGAATATCAGGAATCATAGAAGCCTCATCCACAATAAAAATGGTATTTCTATGCTTGTTCGGTTGCATAACGAATTTTACGCCACCTCCTTTATCCTTTTTTGGAAAATATATTTTTTTGTGAATGGTAAATGCTTCCTTTTTAGAATAATTTGAGATCACTTTAGCCGCTCTACCTGTAGGTGCCAATAAAACAGCACTTTTTTTGGCTTGCCATAATTGTGACACTATAGTACCTATAATACTTGTTTTACCTGTACCTGCGTATCCCTTTAATAAATATAGACCGTTTGATGTAGTGCTAAAAATAAATTCAGACAACTGAAGTAACACAATCTCTTGCTTTGGTGTTGTGGTAAAAGGAAATTTAGATTTTAAAAGTGAATAAAATTCTGAAGCGTTAGAAATCATAAATTTGTAATCTGCCAGCAAGATACCATTATGTAAATTCTTTCCATGACAAAAATGCTCGAAAATACTATTTGGTGTTTTTTTATTATAATGATTTTAACGAACAAAAAAAAATTGTAGATTTGCGTTAGACCTTAATAAAATAAACTAACTATGTTAACAGTAATTATTGCAGTTGTTGCTATTATACTTTTAACCATCTTAATTGTATGGTTAATTGATAAATTTGTGCCTAAAAAAATTAAGCCACTTATTCATCTTGTCTTATGGGCTTTGATAATCTATTTGGGCTACATCACATTTATGTCAGTATATGGCGAAATTCAATTTAACAAGTTGAAAGACAAGCGTTACGCAATTGTAATTGAGCGTTTACAGGATGTTAGGGATGCACAATTAGCCCACAAAGAGGTTACTGGTAAGTACACCGATAGTTTTGATAATCTTATAAAATTCATTGATACGGCTAAAGTGCCTATTACGCAAAGAAGAGATACCTCTATAGTTGATGAGGAAGCTACAAGACGTTTTGGTGGGGTTGAAACTTTAAAAACATTAGTTTTAATTGATACACTTGGTTACTATACGGTTAAAGATTCTTTATTTAAAGGAAAAGATACCTATAAAAACCTAGCTGATGTTGGTGTTGGCAAAGAAGGTGCAAAGTTTGAATTAAAAGCTGGTACATTAGATGATATTCCTGTCTTTGAAGCTAGTGTTGATAAGTCAATTGTTCTTTTTGACCAAGACAATAATTTAGTCAATAAAGAAAAGCAAACCGTATCTGTAGATGGTGTAAACGGCCCAACAATTACTGTTGGTTCAATGACTGAAGTTAAGACCACTGGTAACTGGCCTAAAAATTTCTCTAATCAATAAGAGTTTGACAAATAAAATATCTAAAGAGCTGTCCATTCAAGTTGATTTGAATGGACTTTCTTTTTGTATTCTCGACACTTCAGAAGATAAATTCACATATTTTAAACGTTTAGAGTTTAAATCCAAACTCACGCCGTTTGACACGTTGAATGCATTAAAGGCTGAGTTGAGTTCTAATACAGTCTTCTCAGGTGATTTTAAATCTGTTCTTATAATACACCAAAATGAATTATCAACTCTAGTCCCAAAAGCACTTTATGACGCATCTAACAATGCCGACTACCTAAAGTTCAATTCAAAAATTCTACAAACAGATTTTATAACTAAGGACAAACTAAAAAGCATTGAAGCGGTTAATGTTTTTATTCCTTATGTAAACATTAACAATTACATTTTCGAAACTTTTGGTGAGTTTACTTATAAACACGCTTCTACAGTATTAATTGATACTATTATTGAAAAGTATTCAACCCTTGACGAAACACTCTTTGTCAATGTGCATAAGGGTTCCATGGAAGTGATAGTGATGAAGGACAAGCAACTTGAACTTTTTAACCGATTTGATTATACCACTACTGAAGACTTTTTATATTACATTCTTTTTGTTGCTGAACAGTTAAACTTAAACCCAGAGACTTTAATCGTAAAGCTATCTGGTACAGTCACAAAGGATAGCCCACTATTTGAGTCCATTTATAAATACATAAGGCATGTAGATGTTTTAGAGTGTAGCACTACTTTTAATTGTGACACAATAGCTGAAATAGATAGATTACCTAATAACTTCATTATTTTAAATAGCATTTAATGCGAATTATTTCTGGCGAATTTAAAGGACGGCGAATTACAGCTCCAAGCAAATTACCTGTTAGGCCAACAACAGACATGGCAAAAGAAGCCTTATTCAATATTCTGAATAATCGCTATTATTTTGATGAGCTTTCTGTATTAGATTTATTTGCAGGCACCGGTAATATCAGTTATGAGTTTGCGTCACGCGGTTGTGAGGCTATAACTGCAGTTGACGTCCATTACGGCTGTGTAAAATTTATCAGTGAGACCTCAGATACTTTTAAAATGCCCATAGAAACCATTAAAAGTGATGTGTTTAAGTATTTGGAAATGACTACAGAATCTTTCGATATTATTTTTGCTGATCCACCTTATGATTTTCCAAAAGAAGAGTTTTCAAAAATCCCCGATTTAGTTTTTGAGAATAATCGTTTAAATGAAAACGGTCTTTTAATTGTAGAACACTCAAAACATACAGATTTATCGGATTTAGAATTTTTCTCAGAACAAAAAAATTATGGAGGCAATGCTTTTTCATTTTTTAACAAATAGTGATTTAAATACTGCATCGCATTGAAAATGTGAAACTTATTTCGTAAATTAACAATCGCTTGAAGCTCACCCACTTTATTCTACTTATTTTATAGGTTACTATAGCGTTGCATTACTCCCCTAAAAATATGTGCAACCTTTTGATGTGATTACTAATAGTTCAATTATATACTAACTTAAATCAACATCTTATGAATTTTATTAAAATTAAAGTAATGCTATGCGCAACTGCTATAGCTTTCGTTTCTATGTCCTTAGCACAGGGGGAGGAAAAAATGTATCAAATGTACGAGATACATGAAGATCAAGTGAAACCATCTATGATGGCGCAATATGAGAAAACTGCTAAAATATTTGCAGATAAAATGCGTGAACATAAAATCGCTGATGGTGATTTTTTAACAATAACAACAGATGATTTTAGATATTTAAGTGTTAGACCAATCGACAGCTTAGGACAGGAAAATCCAGGGATGAGTGAGTTATGGGAGAAAATGGGTCAAGAAGATTTTAGTGAAATGATGTCTGGATTTAACCCCTGCTACGATAGACATGGAAGTTATGTCATTTTTATGGATAAAGAATTAACCTATATGCCAGAAGGTATATCGCAAACACCAGATGGTAAAAACTATAGAAAATTCTATTACATCTATTACTCGCCGCAAAATGGGTCAAAAATGAGGGAGGCTATGATGGACGTAAAAAAATTATTTGAAAGTAAAAATTCAAAATCATCATACAGGGTTTATCATAGTGGTTATGGAACCATGGATTCATTTTATATGATTGCAATTGCTGGTGAAGACGCTGTTGCCCTAGCAGAAAAAGCAAAAGAAAATGATAATCTTTTAGGAGAAGATGCAGGGCCTATATTTCAAAAGGTTATCGGACTCGCCTTAAAAATGGAAGAGTTTACAGGTTCAGTAAGACCAGAATTAAGCTATATGAATGGCGATAATGATTAACTAAAATTCAAAATAAAATGAAAAATTTATTAGTACTCGGGCTCATGGTAGTTCTATTCACATCTTGCCAAGAACAAAAACAACGTTATTTTTCTGATTCATCTGAAATAGAAACTCTAAAAGCAGGCATAAAGGCATATGAATCTGGCGACTGGGATACATGGAGAAGTCATTTTGCAGATACAGCAAAGATTTACGTTAATTCCAAAGAACCTATGTCTCTATCAGAAAGATCTGAAAATCTATCTCAAATGACAACTATGATGTCATCTTATGGCTTTGATCACTCTGACGATTATATTGAAATGGTTCTAGACAAAGACGATGAGACTTGGGTGTATTATTGGGCAACTCACAATGGTACATTTGCCGCGAACGGCAAGAGCTTAGATTTACAAGTGCACCTCGCTGTACAGTTTAAAGATGGAAAAATTGTTGCAGAGCATGTTTATTATGACGCTACGCAAATGAACAAAATAGTAGAGGAAATCACACAAAGTGAGATGGCATCATCCGATGATGAATTATCACAATCAGATGAATCAAACTAATTAGAATTTTAAAAAAAACCCTTTTTAAAAAAAGGGTTTTTTTATTTTGTGTAAATCTATAAGCCGAATTCTGTATCAAGACAGTTATCGTCTTGACCCTTATCATTTATCTGAATATACTGTTACCAGCATACTTTAGCTGCCTACCCTCCAACAATCGTGCGTGCAGCACTCAAACGTTGGTATACATGACATTGCACCACATAGAGTTTACCTGATTTCACTACAGCTTAACCTGTACATTCTTTCTGTTGCACTTTTCCTAACCTCACGGCCGATGGCTGTTAACCATTATGATTGCACTATGGTGTTCGGACTTTCCTCCCAAGTGCTGAAACAAGTTCAGCACAAAAGCGATAAGGCGATTTACTTAGGGCAAAAGTAAGTAAATTGTTAATAACTCATGGTATTTTTAAAGACCACAAAATGCCAGTTAGCTGGTTATTTTTAAATTTGTATATAAATTTTTTCAAAGACATTTAATAGCATCGTAAGGTGTTAAATCAAGTTCAGAGCAATTGGAACATTTTGTAGTATCGGCCCGTAAATACAGACCCCAAACCTTTAAGGATGTTGTGGGGCAACAGGCTATTACAAATACGCTCTTAAATGCTATTGAAAATAATCATTTAGCCCAAGCCCTTTTGTTCACTGGGCCTCGTGGTGTCGGTAAAACGACCTGTGCACGGATTTTGGCTAAAATGATCAACAGTGATGAAAACACTAGCGAATCCGAAGATTTTGCGTTTAATATTTTTGAACTGGACGCAGCTTCTAATAACTCTGTAGATGATATTAGAAATTTAACGGATCAAGTAAGGATACCTCCTCAGGTTGGTAAATACAAAGTATATATCATAGACGAGGTTCACATGTTATCTCAAGCTGCATTTAATGCCTTTTTAAAAACACTAGAAGAGCCTCCAAAGCATTGCATATTTATCTTAGCGACTACCGAAAAACACAAAATCATTCCTACAATCTTGTCGCGTTGTCAAATATTCGATTTTAAACGCATTACTGTAAAAGATGCCAAAGAGTATTTAAAGTATATAGCCAAAGAACAAGGCATTGAAGCTGAGGATGACGCATTACACATTATAGCCCAGAAGGCAGATGGAGCGATGCGTGATGCGCTTTCAATTTTTGATAGGGTTGTCAGTTTTTCTGGAAAAAACCTGACGAGACAGGCCGTAACTGAGAACCTAAATGTTTTAGATTACGAAACTTATTTTGATAGTACAGATCTCATTCTTGAAAATAAGATTCCTGAATTGTTGATTCAATTTAATACTATTCTATCCAAAGGTTTTGACGGCCATCACTATATTGCAGGCTTGGCATCTCACTTTAGGGATTTATTGGTTTCAAAAAACCAAACAACAATAGAACTGTTAGAAGTGGGAGAAGAAACGGCAGAGAAATACATGATTCAATGTCAAAAAGCTTCGCATTCCTTTTTAATGAAGGGCATTGATCTAGCAAATGAGTGCGATCTCAAATACAAAACGAGTAAAAATCAGCGACTGCTGGTTGAACTTACTTTAATGCAATTGGCCTCTATCACTTTTGATGGAGAAAAAAAAAATAGCAGTCAGTTCATAATCCCTCCATCCTACTTTAAAGCTAAGGGCATTAAACCTATCGTCGTTTCAAAGCCCGTAAAAATCAAGAAACCCAAAATAGCCTCTTCAGAACCTGAGCCTGTAAAGCAAGAAACGGTTTCTGAAAAAGAAGAAAGTGTAGTTTCAGAGCCCGAAATTCCGAAACTGTCCATAGACAAAATTCAAAAAACCACGTCTGGCCTCTCATTAAAAAGTATACGAGAAAAGAAAGAGCATCACATTAAACAATTAGATGTGGTGATAGACGAAGAGGACTTGCCAAAAGAACCCGTAACCCAAGAAGAATTGGTCGAAGTTTGGAACACCTATATAAAATCACTTCATAAAAAGGGAGAGAAAATTTTGGCTTCCATTATGGAAATGGATAGCCCAAAGTTAAAAGACACCGCTATCTGCTTGGAGTATGCCAATAATACGTCCAAACTCGAATTAGAACGTGCTCAATATCCCTTAATGCAGTACTTAAGAAAGACATTAAAAAATTATGATCTGCACTTGCAAATAAAGGTCAATGAGGAGGTAGCAAAGAAATATGCATTTACTCCAAAAGAAAAGTATAATAAACTGAAAGAAAAAAATCCTAATTTAGAACTCCTAAAAAAAACCTTTGGATTAGATGTCTAAACTAAGAAACATAGGGCTATTTCTATTTATTGCAGCCATTGTACTTACAATTTTTGATGGAAGAATGAGTTCAAAAAATGCATTAGACAAAAGCATTTCAGAATTTAATGCAAAAGTGGAATTGACTAATGTTACCTATATCCCAGAATACTATACAGAACGTATTACTGATACCATTCTCAGTAATGGCTATAAAGTGAAGATTAAAACCACTACCGATATGTTATCTCATATTGAGGTAGAAACGAATCAAGATAACACTATTAATAAGGAAATTTACAGACAACATATTGTTGAAATTGAATTACAGCACGAAAAAACTGGAACTGTAAGACACATATTAGACCAAAACATGGTTAGTAATTCTCTTGATAACCTTGTGCTAAGAGCTGCTTATATCAATGAAGAAGCCTCGTTATTCGAAGAGGGTATTCATCTTAATCTTCATTTTTTAAATCCCAATTCAAAAAAGGAGAACATCTTCAACATGATTATCGATAACAACGGTAACTATAAAATAACACCTCAAAATGCTAGGACTTAAACTACCTACAGATCCTCGTTGGGTTAATATTGTAGAAAAAAACATCGAAGATATTTTAACTGACCATGCTTATTGTGAGCAAAAGGCAGCGAGCACGGCTATTTCTTTAATTGTCAGTTTTCCTGAATACACCGATTTGGTCCAAGAAATGACAGCCTTGGTAAAAGAAGAAATAAGCCATTTTAAAATGGTTCATGATAAAATCATCGAACGTGGTTGGACACTGGGAAGAGACCGAAAAGATGATTATGTTATTCAATTATTAAAATTCTTTCCCAAAGGGGGAAGTAGAACTACACAAATGGTACATCGCCTACTCTACGCTGCTTTGATAGAAGCCAGAAGCTGTGAGCGTTTTAGATTATTATCCGAAGAACTTGAAGACAAAGAGCTCGCTGAGTTTTATAAAAAGCTAATGGTCAGTGAAGCCAATCACTACACTATGTTTTTAGGTTTTGCTCGCCAATACGGCAACCGTAAGGAAGTGGATGAAAAATGGCAACAACTTTTAGAGTATGAAGCTAATATTATGAAGGGCCTTAGTAAAAAAGAAACCATACACGGATAAAAAAAGCCTCAATTCAAAAAATTGAGGCTTCTTATTTATTATTAATTGAACACGTTTAGATTTTAATACCTATACCTATTTGAATATTGTTGTTTTTTGCCTCGAAAGGGGCAGCCGCATCATCAAGAATGTTTGTTAAACCATATGAGTAACGTAGATCTAAGAAAATATCTACCGTAATCATATATTCTATACCAGCAACCGCAGAAAACGTAAACGTTTCAAAGCCATCTCTGTTTTTCCATGTTTTTAACGAGGCTTGAGGTCCTAGTCCAAAAGTTAGGTTCTCACTAATAGCATAACGTAATTGAACTGGTAAATTTAAATAATCAGCTCTGATGTCTGTTGCTTTACCTCCTTCAGCCGACCATTGCAATTCGGTCATTAAAAATACTTTTTCAGAAAATGGTATTTCAGCAAAGCCACCAAAGGCAAATCCGTTTCGGTGTTGGTTGTCGAACGTAGCGTCTGGGTCAAAATCCAGATTAGAAATATTATAACCAGCTCTTACTCCGTATTTTATATCTTGTTTAGCTTGGGAAAAACCAATTGTAGTAAAAGATACTACTAGGGCGATAGTAATCAATTTTTTCATAAGTAGTTGTTTTTTATATACTTGGTAAATATATATTTTATATCAAGTTTTCAATCATTTTTTAGTTTTATTAATGAAAAAGTAGGATGAACGGCAAAAATTTACAGTTTTGTACTTGGAATTGTCTGATTGTACATACTTTTAATGATACCATCAGAAAGACCAATTTTAGGTACTAAAATGTCTTTTGCACCGCTCCATTTCATCGCAGATAAATAGATTCTTAGTGCTGGAATTATAACATCTGCCCTATCTTGATTTAAGTTTAACTCTGTAATTCGCTCTTCGTACGAGTAGTTTTGAAGCGTATTATAATAACTGGTTAAGTAGAAGTAAGACAGGGGTTTCCCTATGTCTTTTCCTGAGATTTTAAAGATTTTGTTTATGTTTCCGCCTGAACCAATAAGTTCAATTTTATCGTATTTATTTGTGTTGGTTTTAATCCAGCTTTCCAGCTCTCGCCACGTTTCATTTTTTACGATGTCATTCAATAAACGTACAGTACCTATTTTAAAGGATTCTGAAGTGATTTTTTCACCATTATGGATTACTGAAAATTCTGTACTCCCGCCACCAACATCAACATACAAATAGGTTTTATTCTCATCTATAAATGTATGTAAGTCTGTTGCGGCTATTATTGTGGCTTCTTCCTCACCATCAATAATATCTATTCCTATTCCACATAATTCCTCAATTTTATCCTTTAACTCAGAGCCATTTCTAGCTTCACGCATAGCAGAGGTAGCACATGCCTTGTATAAAACAACACCATGGGATTTCATGAGCAGACTAAAGGCCTGCATTGTATCAATCATCCTTTTGATATTATATTCAGAAATGTCTTCGTGTATAAAAACATCAGCCCCTAATCTAATAGGCACACGCACCAATGAGTTTTTCTTAAAGACTACGGGCTTATCTTTTTGCTCAATAATATTAGAAATTAATAATCGTACCGCATTAGATCCTATATCAATCGCAGCGTATTTCTGTATCTTCAGCATTCTATTTTTCTAATCTTTTGAGATAATAATCATACGTTGCAAACTGTGACCTCACTAAAGGCTCTGTCTGCTTTTTGTAGGCATTACTCTGTTCTTCATCTATTATCCTGGCCTTTACATTATCATTCCAACAAATCTCAAAAATATCCTGAAGCTCTGATTTAATGTCTTCATTATATATAGGACAGGTGACTTCTACTCTATTATCTATATTTCTGGTCATCCAATCTGCTGATGATATAAATACCTTAGGCTCGTTATTATTACCAAAAATAAACAATCTAGTGTGTTCTAAAAATTTGTCAACAATACTGATAACCTCAATATTTTCACTCATGCCTTTTATTCCCGGCACCAGGCAACAAATTCCTCTAACGACCATTTGTATTTTTACTCCAGCTCTACTTGCTTCATAGAGTTTATCAATCATTATAGAGCTGCTGATGCTATTCATTTTTAATTTCATCCAAGCAGGCTTACCCTTTTTGGCATTTTCAATCTCATTATCTACAAGGACAAAAAGTTTATTCTTTTGATAATGCGGAGATGTAATAATATGTTTATAGCGCTTAATCTTATAGTTGACTTCCAAAAAGTCGAATACTTTAAGGACGTCCTTTAATACTTTTGAGTTTGATGTTAACAGCGTAAAGTCTGTATAAATTTTTGCGGTTGACTCATTAAAATTTCCTGTACTTACAAATCCATAACGCTTTAATTTACCATTTTCCTCGCGCTCTATAACACACATTTTACAGTGTACTTTTAGTCCTGTAACCCCAAATAACATTTGCACACCTTCTTCTTGCATTTGCTCAGCATAACTGATATTGGCTTCTTCATCAAAACGGGCACGTAATTCTATGGAAACAGTAACCTTTTTACCATTTTTGGCTGCATTGATTAATGAACTAGCAACGTGGGAAATCTGTGCCAATCGATATATGGTAATTTTTATGGTTTTAACTTTTGGGTCGAGAGCTGCTTCCCTTAAAAATCGGACCACATAAGAAAATGTGTGATAAGGTGCGTAGAGCAAATAATCTTTTTCTGCCAAGGTTTTAAATATACTTTGCTCTGGGTCTAGGTCTTTAATTGGTAACGGATCAATCTTTTTATAGAGTAAATCTGTTCTTCCCAAACTTGGAAAAGACATATAATCCCTTCGGTTGTGGTATCTACCACCAGGAATTACACTATCCGAAGATTCAATCCCCATTTTAGCCTTAAAATACTGAAGTGTTTCTTTATCTATGGATTTATCGTAAACAAAACGGACAGGTTCTCCTATTTTACGGTCCTTTACACTGTCTGATATTTTTGCCAAGAAGCTCTTACTCAAATCACTATCAAAGTCTAGCTCTCCATCTCTGGTGATTTTTATCATATAGGCCGAAATCTTAGAATAATCGAAAATATTAAAGATGTCGTGCAAACAATACCTCAATAAATCATCAAGGATAATGATGTAGTTTTTATCGTCAGATTTTGGAAGCTCCACAAAGCGATCCATGGATCTAGAAATCTCAATAAGCGCAAATTGCTTTTTTCCATTTACCATATCCATTTTTACCGCCAAATAGGCTGCACTATCCTTCAACAAAGGGAGTTCTATATCGTCATTTAATACAATGGTGACTAATGCTGGGCTTACTTCCTGAAAAAAATAGGACTTTATAAACTCGTGCTGATGAGGTTGTATTTGTTTCTCATTGAGAATGAAGATATTCTCTTCTTCTAGCCTAGTTTGAATGGTTTTAAGGATTTCTAAACTCGTTGTTTGCTGTTCAATAACAACTTCGGTAATATCCTCCAATAAGTCACTAGCCTTAATACCGCCAAGTTGGCTTTTACCACCTTTACCGGCTTCATCAATACGTTTAACCGTTGCGTAACGTACTTTAAAAAATTCATCAAGGTTGTTAGAAAATATTCCCAAAAAACGTAGCCTTTCAATCAGAGGTACGTTTTCATCAGCGGCTTCTTGTAGGACACGAGCATTAAATTGAAGCCAACTTAGCTCGCGGTTAATATATCTGTTTTCTGTCATTAATTGTATTAGTTCTCTAAAAACAAATATATCTTATTTATATGTAAATGCCCGATTGGTAGTGTGACTTTAAAGTAAAATCTTTTATCACTATACAAGTATGAATAATTATCCTTTTAGATCTTTTGGGAAGATTAATGATTTTGTTTGTCCAAGCTTAACGTGTTGCCATTGTTCAATATCAAAAGCAATCCTAGCCAATCCTGAAGTGGGAAGGTTACCAATAAAGCGATCACCTAAATCATTGATTAAACTTGTAAAGGCATGATTATGACCAAATAACATCACACAGCTAAGTGAATCATCTAAGTTTTTGATGAAATTTAAAACCGATTCACCTCCAAAATCGTATAGTTCATCAGAGATTATTGCTTTAGAAAGGTCAAAATCCATGTTTTGAAGAAATATCTTACAGGTTGAATACGCTCTATTGGCAGGGCTCGAAAAAATAGCATCAATACCAACATTTTGATTTTTAAATACTTGTGAAACAAGCTTAGCATCAGAAATACCGCGACTTTTTAAGGGACGTTCCCTATCGCCTACATCGTATTTCCAAGACGATTTACCGTGTCTAACAAAAATAAGTTCTTTCATAATATTCGATTAAATGATAATTTTTATCGATTAAATGTTGTTTTAATCGGATTAAATACATAGATTGCACCGTTTTAATCAATTAAACCCTTATAAACTAAGGAATTAATTGAAGTATAAAGTTAAATATTAATATTAAAATAAACCAGTATCGATAAAACAGTACATTTTTTCGACGATTAGCATTTAGAAGTCACTTATCGAATATATAGGTGCTTTAAAAGTTTTTTTTTGACCGTACTGACTATATGTGTTCTTTTGTTGGTAGCTATTAATCAATTAATTATGACCCCAAATCAAATTATTTCTTTGAGCCGAGATTTTATCGGCGATTTTTTCCTCCCTCAGAATTTATCGAATTACGTTTGGTTAGTCCTTGTTAAGACAGTTAATACCAATGATACTACTGCTATTGCAGTATAACATATTTAAAGAACAAAGTTGTTGTAGTTAAACAAAACAAAAGCTTATGAAAACTAATACTTATAAGATGCTACGAAAAACACTCATCCTTTTGGTATTCCTTGGGATGACTAATGCGTATGCACAAATCGATGGTAGTTACTGTCCAGGACCTGGAGATGTCGGGGATGAATATGCTGGCACGCAAACTTTTTCGCCTGATGCCATGGGAACTGGTACTTGTGCTATACAGCAGATTTGGGCAGATATTGATATCGATAATGAATTTTTAAAGTTGGGATTTAAGATTGGAAACTCTGGTACAGCTCTATTTAGAGTGTATATAGATACTGATAATAATCCAACAACAGGTTTAATATCTGATACTTTTGGTGGCCCACTAGTTATAGCTGGTGCTGAGTATATTCTTCAGATAAATTCCAATAACGGAAATACAACATTATTTCAAGCAACTGGACCAAATACTAAAATACAAATTCCACCTAATGGTCTTATTGGTGAAAATGGAGATTCTAATGGTTGTTTTACAGGAAATGGTGGCGATGGTCGCTTTTTTGAGTTCTACATTCCTTTTGCTTCAATTAATTTTGATCTCTGTAATCAAGATAATCCAGGTGAGATAAATATTGCCCAATATGCATCTGTATCTGGTGGTTCTGCCAACTCTAGCTTTTGTTTAGGTGAAACTTTAGACTTTACCGTAGAGTTATCTGGTAGCGTCGAAGAAGATCAGGAAATTTGTCTTGGTGAAACACCAGATGAATTAAACGTTATAATTAATGGAGGTACTAATAATACTATTGTAACATGGCAAATCAGTACTGATGACGGTGCTAATTATACAGATATAAATAATACTGCTGGATTAACTTCCTATACTCCAGATCCTAGTAACCCACAATATGTTGCTGGAAACGACTACTATTATAGAGTAGAAGTTCAAAATACGGATGTATGCCCTACAACCTATTTTACAACTCCTGCTATTATAACTGTTATTGATGATGATGAAGGGCCAACAATAACTTGCCCAACCCCAAATAGTTCTTACAACGCAGATAACGGTTTATGTAGTACATCTCTTAGCTTTACAGCTACAGCTACAGACAATTGTACATCGAATCCATCGATTGTTTATTCTGTTGGTGGAAACGTTATTACATTTCCTTATGACTTCCCAGTAGGAACAACTACTGTTATGGCAACTGCAAGTGATGATAACAGTAATGCATCTTCTTGTACTTTTAATGTGGTTGTTGAGGACAATCAAGATCCTACTTTTAATGAAACACTCCCTGGAAATGTTACTGTTGAATGTGATAATATTCCAGACCCTGCTGTCTTGACAGCATCGGACAACTGTCCTGGTGTATTGGTTGATTATGATCAAACCAGAACAGATGGTTCTTGTCCTGATAATTATCAATTAACAAGAACATGGACTGCAACAGACGCTTCAAACAACAGTATAACACATACTCAAATAATTACAGTACAAGATACTACACCACCTAACATCGACACTCAGGCAAGCCCTCTTGTTGTTGAATGTGATGGTAGTGGTAATACAACACAATATGATGCTTGGTTACAATCAAATGGTGGAGCTGCTGCTTCAGACAATTGCGATGATGATGTGTCCTTTTCATTTGTAGTTATAAGCACTACCAATAATTGTGGAGGAACTCTAGAAAGACTGGTACGTTTTAATGCAACTGATGATTGTAACAATACTTCATTTACTGAAGCTACATTTACTATTGTAGATACTACGGCTCCTTCTTTAACCGTGCCTGCGGACGAAACAGTAGAGTGTACTAATCCTACTGACCCTTCTGCTACTGGTACTGCTACCGG
>NZ_JBHNWH010000010.1:0-136625 GCF_046720935.1 Winogradskyella sp. A3E31 | reverse complement strand
GTACTGCTTACTGTGGAAGAGTAGGTCGCCGCCTTTTTTGTACTGATGATACTATCAGTATTGTAAAGACCCAATCAAACGATTGGGTCTTTTTTTATGACATTATTATAGAAAATCTAACCATACCTTTGGCGTGATTAATAAAAACCCTTTGCATCCTTTGTAAAGGGTTTTTTGTTTTTAATGAATCTAATGATTTTTTAACTTGGCAAGTATTCAAAAATAACTGCTAAGTTTGTTTGTATTTATATAAAAATGAGAAACAAAGAACTTGATTTAGCTTGGGACTTTGTTAATAACACGGATAGAAATGTGTTTTTAACAGGAAAAGCAGGTACAGGTAAGACGACCTTTCTTCATAAAATAAAGAGGGAATCCTTAAAGCGTATAGTTGTTGTTGCTCCAACCGGTGTTGCTGCTATTAACGCTAAGGGTGTTACTATACATTCCTTTTTTCAAATGCCTTTTGGCCCTATTCTTCCTGGTCAAGATTTGAATAATACTTCGGGGTTTAATAGAAAATTTAATAGAACAAAAATTAATATTATTAAATCTCTAGATGTATTGATTATTGATGAAATTAGTATGGTAAGGGCAGATTTGTTGGATGCTATTGATCAAACACTTAGAAGGTTTAGGGATAGAAACAAGGTCTTTGGTGGTGTACAGGTTTTAATGATAGGTGATCTACAACAATTATCGCCTGTGATTAAAGAGAATGAATGGTTTCTATTAAAAAAAATTTATAAAAATGCATATTTTTTTAGTAGTAGAGCTTATCAAGAGTGCAAACCACTTGTTCTAGAACTGAAACATATCTACAGACAAGATAACCCTAGGTTTATAGAGATATTAAATGAGATAAGGACAAACACATTATCTCAATCCTCAGCAGACGAGTTGAATAAACGTTTTATTTCTGATTTTACGCCAAATAAAGAAGAAGGCTACATTTCCTTAACGACCCATAACAATAGAGCCGAAAGAGCAAATAAATCGGAATTAGAAAAACTTAATACGGAGGCTAAAGTTTATAAAGCGAAGGTTGATGGTAAATTTCCCGAATTTTCATATCCTAACAAAGAAGACTTAACACTCAAAGTTGGTGCGCAAGTTATGTTTATTAAAAATGACAGTTCACCAGAAAAACGATATTTTAACGGTAAAATAGGGAAGGTTATTTTGTTGGACAAAGATGAAGTAATTGTAAAGTGCCCAGATGATGAATATAATATTGTAACCACCCCTGAAGAATGGGAGAATATTAATTACTCTGTCGATAAAGAAACTAAGGCTATTACTGAAAACAAAATTGGAAGCTATACTCAAATGCCATTGCGATTAGCCTGGTCAATTACAATTCATAAAAGTCAGGGACTCACTTTTGAAAAAGCAATCATCGATGCTCAAGCTTCATTTGCACATGGACAAACATATGTGGCACTGAGTCGGTGTAAAAGTTTGGAAGGCTTGGTTTTAAAAAGTAAAATCAATTCAGATCAGATTATTAATGACATTAATGTGATTTCCTTTAATAAAAAAGCTGAAGAAAATCAGCCTGATGAACAAATACTAAAAGTAGCTAAGTCTGAGTTTCAGTTGAATTTGATTTCTGAAGTTTTTGATTTCTATAAATTTTTATACCCTATAAATAGAGTTTTAGACATTTTCTATAAAAACAGAGGAAGTTTAGAAGGAAATATCGAAGCGCCGTTAACCAACATAAAAGAAGGTGTTACTAATTTATTAAAGGTTGCCAATGGATTTAAGGTACAACTACAATCAATGTCCAATACTGATAAAATGCCAGAAGAGGATAATAAAATCCAAGAGCGATTTAAAAAGGGCATAGTCTATTTTAATGAAAATATGAATTCACATATTGTCGATTCATTTAAATCTTTTGGCTTTACAACCGATAATAAAGCAATTGAAAAAGACCTAAACAAACATTTAGAAACACTAGAGGAATTGATAGTCACTAAGCAGCTTTATTTTTCAAAACTAAAAAAAGGCTTTGATGCATCAATAGTTTTAGAGGCGAGGGCTAAATCAGTTTTTTTGCGCAAGGAGAAACCAAAAAAGCAGCGTAAAAGTGTTGTTGAAGGAACAACCAATGTTGAGCTCTTTGAATTGCTTAGAGAACTAAGAAACCAAATTGCAAACCGTGAAGATTTAATTCATTTTCAAATATTTACTCAAAAATCACTCTATGCAATGTGTGAATTTTTGCCAACTACAAAACAAGAGTTAAAAGCCATTCATGGTTTGGGTAAAACCAGGATTAAGAAATATGGGGATGACATATTAAAGGTTATAACAGATTATTGCCAAGACCATGATATTGAAACTTCAGATAATGTTACGCTTATTAACGATTTAAAGCCAAAAAAACGAAAAGGAGAAACAAAGAAAATTTCCTTAGAATTATTTAAAGCAGGCAAGTCAATAGAGGAAATAGCCGATGAAAGAGAGCTAAACACAAACACCATTTTCAGTCATTTAGCGAGTTTTATTCCTTCAGATGAAGTGAAAATTACAGACTTAATGCCTAAATCCCATTATTCAGAATTACGGGAAATCATTCCAAAAAAAGTATTTGAAAATCTCTCGGATTTAAAGCAACAGCTCGATGAAAAATACACTTATGGAGAGTTGAGATTGGTAATTAATGAAATAACGAAAGATTAAAAGAGGCTTCAAAATATACCTTTTGAAGCCTCTTTTATTTTTGTAATTACTATACTATCTGTTTATTACACCCCTTGAAATCACAATTTTCTGAATTTCAGAAGTCCCTTCATATATCTGGGTAATTTTTGCATCACGCATTAAACGTTCAACGTGGTATTCTTTCACAAAGCCATTACCACCATGGATTTGAACAGCTTCAACACTCTGCTCCATTGCAACCTTGCTTGCGTACAATTTAGCCACGGCGCTTTCCATATCGTAATTCTCTCCTTGGTCTTTTTTCCATGCAGCCTTCATCACTAAATGTCTTGCAGCTTCAATCTCAGTGTACATGTCAGCTAGCTTAAAGGCAATAGCCTGATGGTTGCAAATTTCAGTACCAAAAGCTTTACGTTCCTTAGAGTATTTTAGAGCTAATTCGTATGCACCAGAAGCGATTCCAAGTGCTTGTGCGGCAATACCAATTCTTCCACCAGAAAGGGTTTTCATGGCAAACTTAAACCCGAAACCGTCTTCACCAATTCTATTTTCTTTTGGCACTTTTACATCGTTAAATTGAAGGGTATGTGTGTCACTACCTCTTATCCCCAACTTATCTTCTTTTGGACCGATGTCAAATCCAGGCATTCCCTTCTCAACAATAAAAGCGTTTATGCCTCTATGGCCTTTGTCTCTATCTGTTTGGGCAATAACTAAATAGACGTCAGAACGTCCTCCATTTGTAATCCAGTTTTTTGTGCCGTTTAAGATGTAATGGTCGCCTTTGTCAATTGCCGTCGTTTTTTGTGATGTGGCATCACTACCAGCTTCAGGCTCACTTAAACAAAATGCTCCAACAAATTCACCTGTGGCTAATTTTGTTAAATATTTTTCTTTTTGTGCTTCTGTTCCAAATGCTTCAAGACCATAACAGACTAAAGAATTGTTTACGGAAACAATCACTGAAGCAGATGCATCAATTTTGGATAGCTCTTCCATTATTAACACATAAGAAATGGCATCCATACCACTCCCTCCGTATTTTGGATCTACCATGATACCTAAAAAACCAAGTTCTCCCATTTTACGCACTAAGTCGTCTGGGAATGATTGTTTTTCGTCACGCTCTATTACACCAGGCAATAATTCTTGCTGTGCAAAATCACGTGCCGCTTGCTGTATCAATAAATGTTCTTCCGTTAGGCTAAAATCCATGAGAAATTAAAATATTAGTGAATTCTTAAAAATGTCGTGCAAAGATAAGAGATAATTGTGTTATTTTCAATATGGAATAGTATTTTTACTGATATGTCAAAATCAAAATACCAAGTTATTGGAGTCATGTCAGGAACATCCTTAGATGGCATCGATATAATATTTGCTGAATTTGAATATAATGGAAGTTGGTCGTATATAATTAAAGAGGCTGAAACCAAACCTTATACAGATTATTGGAGGTCCTTGTTATCTAACTTAACAAGTAAAAGCAGCTCTAAACTTCAACAAATCGATGAAGACTATTCGATCTATTTAGGAAGCGTTATTAAAGAGTTTATAGATGAGAATAAGATAAAATCACTTGATTTTGTGACTTCTCACGGGCACACGGCACTTCACCAACCCGAAAAAAACTTAACATACCAGATTGGGAATCTTCAGGTACTATCAGATATATTGGGGGTAAAAGTCATTTGCGATTTCAGAAAAGCTGATGTTGAACTTGGTGGTCAAGGAGCACCATTGGTGCCTATTGGTGACCAACTACTCTTTAGTGACTACGAATTTTGTTTAAACTTAGGGGGATTCGCAAATATTTCTTACAACACTAAGACTGACAGAATAGCTTATGATATTTGCCCAGTAAATATTGTTCTGAATCGATTAGTATCAGAATTAGAAGTAGAATACGATAAAGGAGGGAGAATTGCTAAAAGAGGATCAATTGATGAGAGCTTACTAAGTGAGTTAAACGCTCTTAATTATTATAGTTTAGAACCACCAAAATCATTAGGATTAGAATGGGTTGAAGAGCATGTGTTTTCTGTGTTGAAAAACTATAATCTCGCTATAGAAGATAAATTAAGAACTTTTGTTGAGCACATAGCTCTCCAAATTTCAAAAGTGATTTCTACAGAGCACAAAAAGGTGTTGGTCACTGGCGGTGGTGCCTATAATGACTTTTTAATCAGCCGAATAACACACCATTCAAAAAGTGAAATCTGTATACCAGACTCTAGCTTGGTAGAGTTTAAAGAGGCCTTGATTTTTGCCTTTCTAGGGATATTAAAAGATAGAAACGAAACCAATTGTTTAAGTAGTGTTACGGGTGCTTTAAAAGACCATTCCTCTGGAAATATTTTAATGCCTAAAATTATTATTTAATTCACTTTAAGCCTTCAGAGTTTTTTATATTTGTTGCAGACTATTACAACTAATGACTATAATAAAAGAACTTCTTCAAACTTACGAAGACAAATCTCCTGAAATTGTATTTAATTGGAAAGACCCCGAAACTGACGCTGAAGGGTGGACGGTTATTAATTCGCTTAGGGGTGGTGCTGCTGGTGGAGGAACTCGTATGCGTGAAGGCTTAGACATGAACGAGGTCTTATCTTTGGCTAAAACCATGGAGGTAAAATTCACGGTTTCTGGGCCAGCGATTGGTGGGGCTAAATCTGGTATAAATTTTAATCCTAATGACCCAAGGAAGAAGGGTGTTTTAGAACGTTGGTATGCGGCAGTTTCACCACTGCTAAAAAGTTATTATGGTACAGGTGGTGATTTAAATGTCGATGAGATTCATGAGGTAATCCCTATTACTGAGGAGAGCGGAGTTTGGCATCCGCAAGAAGGGGTTTTTGAAGGCCATTTTAAACCAACAGATGCAGATAAAATAAATAGGATAGGTCAATTGCGACATGGAGTCATCAAGGTTATTGAAAATCCCAATTACTCACCAGATGTTAGTAGAAAGTATACCATAGCAGATATGATTACTGGCTATGGTGTTGCCGTTGCTGCAAAACACTTTTATGACATTCAAAATGAAACCATTCAAGGTAAAAGAGCAATAGTTCAAGGTTTTGGAAATGTTGGTGCTGCTGCTGCTTTTTATTTAGCGCAAATGGGTGCTAAAGTTGTTGGTATTATAGACCGGGTTGGTGGTCTAATAAATAATGAAGGATTCAGTTTTGAAGAGATAACTAATCTTTATTTGGCAAAAACAAGCAATACCTTAGTTGCCGATGATTTGATTCCTTTTAAAGAAATTAATGAAAATATATGGTCGCTTAAAGCTGAAATATTTGCGCCTTGTGCGGCCTCACGTTTAATAACCCAAGACCAAATAGACCAATTAATAGATTCTGGTTTAGAGGTTATCTCCTGTGGAGCTAATGTGCCCTTTGCTGATAAGGAGATTTTCTTTGGGTCAATAATGGAGCATACAGATAGTAAGGTCTCCTTAATCCCAGATTTTATTAGCAATTGTGGAATGGCAAGGGTTTTTGCATACTTTATGGAGCGTAAAGTACAGATGACGGATGAAGCTATTTTTAATGATACATCCGAAACCATAAAAAAAGCACTTGAAAAAGTATATCAAAATAATTCATTTAAAACAGGCATCAGTGCAACAGCCTTTGAGATTGCACTTAAACAATTGATATAGTATATATGGAAACTATTATAATCTTAGTATTTGTTTTTGGTTATTTGGCAATAACGCTCGAGCACAGTATAAAAATTGATAAGCTTATTCCTGCTTTAGTTATGATGGCCATTAGTTGGGCTTTGATTTCCTTAGGGATTGATACTTTTCCGCAATGGTTTGATTCTGCCAAGCATACTCTCATGGAAAACTTCGGGCTCCTTTCACACGAAGAAAAAATGCACATGATGGAAGAAAGCTTACTTCATCATTTAGGGAAAACAGCTGAGATTTTGATATTCTTAATGGGAGCAATGACCATTGTTGAGATTATCGATTACTTCGATGGGTTTTCTACAATTAAAGATGCAGTAAAATTTAAGAGTAGAAAAAAGATATTATGGCTGTTCGCTTGTTTGGCTTTTGTACTATCAGCGATCATAGATAATTTAACAGCAACGATTGTTTTAATTTCAATTCTTCAAAAAATTGTGAAGGATAGGGATATCAGAATTTGGTATGCTGGTTTAATAATCATAGCGGCAAATGCTGGTGGCGCTTGGTCACCTATTGGAGATGTTACCACTACAATGTTATGGATAGGCAATAAGGTCTCTACCGGAAAGTTGTTTGTATATCTTTTTATCCCATCATTATTATGTATGGTCGTGCCAACTTTTATAGCATCCTTATTAAAACCATTTAAAGGGGATTTAGAAATTGTTGAATCCGATGATACACCTAAAAACAGATTTAGTGCAACAATGCTATATTTAGGCTTAGGCGCAATTATTTTTGTACCTGTATTTAAGGTAATAACTCACTTGCCACCTTATGTTGGTATGATGTTATCTCTTGGAGCCGTTGCGATTTTTGCAGAGATTTATACAAGTTCACGATTTACAATGGGACAGGTAAAACAAGGAGAGACAATAGATTCAGGGCATCATAGCCCAGTGCATCGTTCCTTATCTCGTATAGAGATGCCGAGTATTTTATTCTTTTTAGGAATTTTATTGGCTGTCGCCGCTTTAGAATCTTTAGGTATTCTGTTTGGTTTTGCGACCACTCTACAAGAGACCATGCCTATGTTGGGTACAGAATATCACGGCGAAGGTGTTTCGGATTTAGTTGTTTTGCTCTTGGGGGTTGGTTCAGCAGTAATTGATAACGTACCTTTAGTAGCAGCAAGTTTAGGAATGTTCTCTGAACCAATGGATAATGAATTATGGCATTTTATAGCTTATTCTGCAGGTACTGGTGGTAGTATGTTAATTATTGGTTCTGCAGCAGGTGTCGTTGCCATGGGAATGGAAAAAATAGATTTCTTTTGGTATTTAAAAAAGATCGCTTGGTTAGCGGCAATTGGTTTTATTGCAGGTGCAGCAGCCTTTATGATAACAAGAAGTGTTTTTTAATATACTTAATCACTAAAGGAAACGTTATTACAATATTGAATTAAAATTTAAGAGTTAACTATGGTATTATTGAGTACTATTCAAGACGGAGTGGATCTCCCAGCAGATGGTGAATCTGTTGAAAAAACCCTTTCAATTATAGAGTTAATTACAAGTGGTGGTACGGCAGGTATGGTCATTATTTGTGTGCTTTTTGTGCTACTTATTGTAGCCACCTATATATATTTTGAACGCCTTTTTGCCATTAAGGCAGCATCTAAGGTCGATTCAAATTTCATGAATCAAATAAAAGATCATGTTAGTAATGGTAAGATAGAGTCTGCTCAAATTCTATGTGCTCAAGTTAATTCACCTGTATCTCGATTAATAGGAAAAGGAATGACACGTATTGGTAAGCCCCTTGAGGATATCAATACCGCAATAGAAAATGCCGGTCGTCTTGAGGTTTACGAATTGGAGAAAAACGTAAGCGTCTTAGCAACTATTTCTGGAGCTGCTCCAATGATCGGATTTTTAGGAACAGTAATAGGTATGATCATTGCTATTTTTGAACTTGCGAATGCTGGAGGGACGATACAAATGGATACATTGGCTAGTGGGCTTTATACAGCAATGACAACTACTGTAGGTGGTTTAATTGTTGGTATTGTTGGCTACATAGCTTATAACCATTTGGTGGTTAAAACAAATAAAGTAGTGTACCAGATGGAAGCTAATTCCGTTGCATTTTTAGATCACTTAAACGAGCCTGTCTAGTATGGATATTAGAGGACGAAATAAAGTAACACCAGAATTCAATATGTCTTCCATGACAGATATTGTCTTTTTGTTACTCATATTCTTTATGATCGCATCTACACTAGTAAGTACTAGCGCCATCGATATTATATTGCCCAAAGCAAGTGGGAAAACAGAAAATAAAAAGTCTGTAGCTGTAAGTATTAAAGGAGATTTAACGTATTACATAGATCAAAACCGAGTTGGGGTAAGCGTATTAGAGAACGAATTGGTCTCAATGTTATCGGACCAAGCAGAACCAACAATTGTACTACGTGCTGAAAAATCAGTTCCGGTAGAAAATGTTGTAAAAGTGATGGATATTGCTAATCGAAATAAGTTTAAAGTGATATTGGCGGTAAAGCCAAATTAAACGGCATCATTTTTGAAATTGAATTTTTACCTGCGAGGTTTTACGAACCTAGTTAGGTTTAAAAGAGTAATGATTAATGAAATATTTAGAGACCAAACACGAACGTAATTCAGCAAAGATAACGACCCTATTAATCGTTATCTTGTTACTGCTATTGTTTGTTGTTGGCCCACCATATTTAGATCCACCACCAGAATACGGGGTAGCTGTTAATTTCGGGACTACAGATTTTGGAAGTGGCTCCCAGCCATTAAGCAATCCCAGAAAAGCTGAAATTCCTAAAGTTACAGAAGAAGCAACACCTCAAGAGCCACAGCAATCTTCTGAAACGACTCCAAAGGCTGAAGATGTTTTAACCAATGAGACAGCGGAATCAATAGCCATAAAAAAACAAAAAGAGGCCGAAGCCAAAGCTAAAGCAGAAGCAGATCGATTACAACGCCAAAAGCAAGAAGCCGAAGAGCGTAAGCAAAGAGAAGAAGCTGAGAAAAAACGTAAGCTAGATAACTTAATTGGGGGCGTAAAGAACTCTTCCGGGAATACTGATGGGGGAGAAGGACCCGACAGCCAAGCAGGAAACAAAGGCCAACTAGATGGCAACCCTTATGCACCAAGTTATTTTGGAGGTTCAGGACCTGGAAAAGGTGGAGTAGGTTATGGCTTAAATGGTAGAGGACGGCCAACTCGACAAATATATAAGCAAGATTGTAATGAGTATGGCTTGGTTGTGGTAAGAATAGAGGTTGACCAAAGCGGACGGGTGATTTCTGCTCGCCCTGGTGAACGTGGAACTACAAACACGCATCCTTGTCTTCTTGAACCTGCAAAAAAGATTGCTTTATCCCATAAGTGGCCTGCGGATTCAAATGCACCGTCTAGACAGGTCGGTTTTGTGAGTATCAACTTTGATGTTTCCCAGTAGATTAGATGAATTACCAAGAAACCGTTGCATGGATGTTCAGACAGCTACCCATGTATCAAAACAAGGGTAAAAAAGCATTTAGAAAAGACCTTAAAAACACATTATTACTTTCAAATCATCTTAATCATCCTGAACTCAATTTCAAGTCAATCCACATAGCAGGCACCAATGGTAAAGGGTCGGTATGTCATATGTTAGCATCTGTCTTTCAAGAAGCCGGTTACAAAACAGGGCTATATACCTCTCCTCATTTAAAAGATTATAGAGAGCGCATTAAAATTAACGGAGTACCTATAAGTAAACAATTCGTTACTGCTTTTATAAAAAGAAATAAGTCTTTTCTAGAAGAGCATACGTTGTCTTTTTTTGAAATGACCGTTGGTTTGTCTTTTGATTATTTTTCCAAAAAGAAAGTAGATATTGCGATTATTGAAGTTGGTATGGGTGGTCGTTTAGATTCTACCAATATTATTAATCCTGAAGTGTCTGTTATTACAAACATAGGATTAGATCACACACAGTTTCTTGGAGATACACTTGAAAAAATAGCCTTTGAGAAAGCTGGAATTATTAAACATGGAGTTCCAACTGTTATTGGAGAAACACAAGCCGAAACAACACCGACTTTTCAAAATATTTCAAAAGAAAAAAATTCTACAATTTATTGGGCTGGGGAAACTATAACTTCGAATCACACGACTGATTTAATGGGCAGCTAT
Organism: Winogradskyella sp. A3E31; assembly: GCF_046720935.1. NCBI lineage: Bacteria > Pseudomonadati > Bacteroidota > Flavobacteriia > Flavobacteriales > Flavobacteriaceae > Winogradskyella > Winogradskyella sp. A3E31. The sequence continues at coordinate 126,094 of NZ_JBHNWH010000010.1, read as the reverse complement.
CAGAAAAAAAATATTAAGACGGTTTTAGCTACTTTAAATATTGCAAAAGAAAAAGGGTATAAGATATCAAACAATCATATTGAAAGAGGCTTAAAAAATGTAGTGAAAAACACGGGTTTATTGGGGAGATGGCAGATTTTACAGGAATTGCCAAAAGTGATTTGTGACACTGCACATAATAGGGAAGGGTTAAATTATACGATGAAGCAACTGCAACAAGAAGCATATCAGAATTTACGAATTGTATTTGGCGTTGTTGCGGATAAAAATCTAAACAATATAATAGACCTTTTGCCTAAAAATGCAAAATACTACTTGTGTAGGCCAAATGTAGAAAGAGGTATGGATGTTTCACAGTTGGCTAAAGTCTTTGCTGAATACAGCTTTGGTTTTAAAGTGTATAGTTCAGTTTCGGATGCTTATAAACGAGCATTAGAAGAGTCCTCTGAAAGCGATATAATCTATATTGGTGGTAGCACTTTTGTGGTTGCAGAAGTCGTATAATTTTTTTTGAAAAATCCTTTTGAGGTTTTAAAAACTAATCTATATTTGCAGTCCTATTTAAGGGCGCGTAGCTCAGTTGGTTCAGAGCACTTGGTTTACACCCAAGGGGTCAGGGGTTCGAATCCCTTCGCGCCCACCTTCGCTCGCCAAAGTTTTCAATTTTCAGAAAACGACGGCGAGTTTTTTATTCTCAGATGTTTTTTATATTGCTTAATAAAGCTTCGGTGGGCGAAGCCCACTTTAAAAAACATACTTGATGGATAATATAAGCCAGTCATGGACAGTATATATTTTACTGTGCTCTGATGATTCAAATTACGTTGGTTGTACAAATAATTTAGAAGCTAGACTAGATAGGCACCGAAAAGGACAAGTGCTTTCAACAAAGAATCGTTTACCAATTGAGATAGTCACTTATTTTGTTTTTAAAGATAAATACAAGGCTTTCAATTTTGAGAAATATTTAAAATCTGGTTCAGGAAGAGCTTTTATGAAAAAGCGTTTTATTTAAAATTTTAATCTATTTTTGCCATATAAATAAGGGTCATTAACTCAGTTGGTTTAGAGTGTTACCTTGACAGGGTAGAAGTCACTGGTTCGAATCCAGTATGACCCACCTTCGCTCGCCGAAGTATTCATTTTTATGAAGACTTCGGCGAGTTTTTTATTTACCCAAACTTGTAGGTTCGTAATTTTTAGAGCTTCGGGTTGGGGCAAGCCAACAACATAAAGGATCACAAAATCTCTAAAACACGCTCTAAAGCCATTCCTCTAGACCCTTTTATGAGTATTGAGGCATTTTTTATAGAATGATGCTTTAGTTCAGCTTTAAGATCGTCAAAAGAATTGTAAGTTTTAATATTTGATTTTGCAATTGTTGAAGCAAAATGTTTTCCTGTTAAAAAAACAGTACTAGTCTCAAAATTACTTTCAATATAATCGACTATGGCCTGATGTTCTTTGGTTGAAGTATTCCCCAATTCAAACATATCACCTAAAAATAAAAACTTTTGCTTGGCTTCAAGGTTTTTAAAGTTTTCTAAGGCCGCCAACATACTTGTGGGGTTTGCATTATAGGCGTCTAGGATTATTTTATTATTCGCTTTTTCAATTATTTGCGACCTATTATTGTCTGGAGAGTAATTTTCAATGCCATTCTCTATTCCTTTAAGATTAACTTTAAAATAGTCACCAAGGGCAATCGCGACTGCAATATTTGCATAGTTATAGCTTCCAATAAGATGTGAGCTTATAACAACATCTTTAAATTTAACGTTCACAAAAGGATTTGCACTTATAAATTGTATGGATATATCATTTTGTACATCACTTCCAAATGATATAACCTTATCATAAGAACCGATTTTTTCGGTTTGGATAGTATCATTAGAATTGATAAAAGCCGTTTTGTTATTGGATTTTAAATAATCGTAAAGTTCTGATTTTCCTTTTATGACCCCTTCTATGCTGCCAAAACCTTCAAGATGTGCTTTGCCAAAGTTTGTGATCAACCCATAATCTGGTTGGGCAATAGAGCATAAGAAGATAATCTCTTTTTGGTGATTCGCCCCCATTTCTACAATACCAAAATCATCATCAGGTCTAAACCTTAGAAGTGTCAATGGCACACCTATATGGTTGTTTAAGTTGCCAATTGTGGCCTTGACTTTATATTTTTTAGACAATACAGCATAAATCAACTCTTTTGTTGTTGTTTTTCCGTTGCTGCCGGTTAATGCTATGATTGGATACTTTAGTTGCTGTCTGTGATGTTTAGCAAGTGCTTGAAGCGTATTGAGAACATCATCCACTAAAATGAAATCAGAATCCTGTTCTGATATTTCTGAATTATCAACAATACAGTACCTAGTACCTTTTTCTTTGGCTTGTTGCGCAAATTTATTACCATCGAAATTATCGCCTTTGAGCGCAAAATACATAGCTCCTTCTTCGATGCTTCGGCTATCTGTGCTTACTGAGACACATTCCAGAAATTTGTTATAAAGTTGTTCAATCTTCATGCTATAAAAATAGGAAGTCCCGATGAATATTCATCGGGACTTCCTTATTTAATTAGAATATAAAACTAAATTAGTTTCTTGTTTTCTTATCTGTTTTTGCTTTTGAACCTACACGAGATACTGCACATCTAAATCCGATGTAATCCGTCGCCATATCCTGTGGATAGAAACGACGTTGAGCTGGGTCAATCCAGTACGATCTGTCTTTCCAAGATCCACCTTTGTACACTCTTACTTCATCGTTGATGAGAGATGTTCTACTATCAGAAGTGTCATACTCACGTATCATTTTATTATCTGCAGAGTCTTTAGCAATATTATGCTTCGGTGAGTTGTACATTTTACGTGTCGGATCGGTAAGTTCCTCATCAAAATTATCTCTATAATATCTTGACGACTTTTTGTCACCATCTCTAAAGTTTCTGTTGTCGCTACGATCAAAGTTAGTTCTTAAATACGTTTCTTCTTCATCAACAGCAACTTTCTTAATTTCACCTGGTAAGGTTCTGGCAATAATTTTACCGTTGCTTAATGTGTCATATACAATTTCATTAGATGTTACCACCTCTACTTGTCCATCTTCGCCAATGGCATTTTTAGTATAGGTATTACCTCTAAAATAATTGAAATCATTGAACTCATCATCAACAATTGGTCGGTAAACATCAGCAACCCACTCGGCTACATTACCTGCCATATCATAAAGACCGAAGTCATTAGGTTGGTAATATTTAACTTCTTGGGTAATGTCAGCACCGTCATCAGACCACCCTGCAATTCCACCATAATCACCATCAGCTTGCTTAAAGTTAGCTAATTGGTCACCACGGTTAGCACGTTTACCAGATCTGGTATATTGACCATCCCAAGGATATTTTTTACGACCTCTATAGGTGTTGTAGTTACGTAATTCACTTAGTCCTAAAGCGGCATATTCCCACTCTACTTCTGTTGGGAGTCTGTATTTAATTGGAATAACTCCTGTTTCTCTACTAGCATAGACGTTATACTCATTACCGTCTATATCCGTTTTAATATTTTTATTATTAGTTCTTAAGACATCGTCATTACCACCATAGGTTTGTGTAGGTGCATTAATATATGTGTCTGTACTAAAAGAACTTTCTGCATTTAAGTCTGTGTATTGTGCATCTCTTTTTATATAACCTTCACCTTGTAATGCCATTTCAGCAACACGGTCGGTTCTCCAATTGGCATACTCAACAGCTTGAATCCAACTAACTCCTACAACAGGATAGTTAGCGTAAGCTGGGTGACGCAAATAGTTTTCTGTCATCATTTCATTATATCCTAGTCTGTTTCTCCATACTAAGGTATCTGGAAGAGCGCCTTTGTAAATCATGGAGTAATTTGGATCCTCAGGAGGATAAACACGCTTTAAATAATCTAGATAATATAGATAGTTTAGGTTTGTTACCTCAGCTTCGTCCATATAAAAAGACTGTACATGCTGTTGGTTAGGTGTGTTGTTCCAATCGTGCATTGGGTCATCCTGTACTTTACCCATTGTAAAAGTTCCACCTTCAACAAAAGATGTTCCAGGAGGTGTTTCTTGTTCTTTAAAACTAGTATTGTACTGAAAGCCACCTTGCTTATCGTTAATAGCCCAACCAGTGGCACTATCAACGTTACTAGAGCCAGATGATTTCTTGCAACTAGAAACAGTAATTGCTAGGGCTGCAACTACCATTAATTTGAAATTTAAGACATATTTCATATCCATAGGTTTAAGTAAGTTCGTTCATTTTAGACGTGCAATATAGTAATTAAAGGGAAACGAACAACTTTTTTTTGCACGAAATTGCGAAAAAAAGTGCATTTCATCCTTTTTTTTGAACATTACAACGGACTTTTTGCTGTTTTGTCGATGTATTTTGCTCTATGATAACGATGCTTAAAATGAATTATTGTTGTAATTTTGAAATAAAATTTGCCAATTCATAATAAGGTAAATTACTAGTCGTTATTTTACCATGAAAAAGAATTACTTATTCCTTTTTTTTACCTGTTTTTGCTTGCTGTTATTTTCGCAGCAAAAGCAATTTTCTATTGAATGGAATGGAAGTAAGTCTCTAGAAACTGCTTATGATAAAACTGAAATACCCTCTTTTGAGGGCAAAAATTTTAGTTTTAACCCTGAAAAAGGACTGTTCTTTTTTAGTGAATGGTCAGTTAATACACTTATAAATGAAGAAACCGCGAGTCTTCAAAATATAAGATACTCCTCAATTACAAGAAGTGATCTAAAAGACTTGGATGTTGATTTGCTTCCAGGTGACGTTGAATTTAAAATTAAGAATATCAACGCAAGGGGGAAGCGGTCCGTTTTTTTGGAAATGACCCCAATAATCAATGATAATGGAACATTTAAAAAGGTAGAAAGCTTTTCTGTTAATTATTCTACTGCAAGTTCAAGCAGAAACGGATTAACGGCATCACGATACCAAGCGATAACAAATTCTGTTTTACGAGATGGTGATTGGTACCGCTTTTATTTAGATACTTCTGGAGTTCATAGAATATCGCGTAGCTTCTTAAATCAATTGGGGATTTCATCAGGTGACTTAAATCCTTCAACTATCAAAATTTATGGGAACGGCGGCAATATGTTACCATTATTAAACTCCGTTGACTATCCCATAGATTTAGTTGAGAATGCGATTCAGGTTGTGGGCGGAGAAGACGGGAGTTTTGATGCTGATGATTACATTTTATTTTATGCTCAAGGGCCTCAGACATTTTCTTCAGAAAGTAATACCAATTTAAATTTATATACTGATAAGACGTATTATTATGTAAACATAAGTTCTGGTAATGGGAAGAGAATTCAATCTATGCCCGATATTCAAGGAGATGCCAATCAAACAATTGACACCTTTGATGATTACCGATTTTACGAGGTTGATGACTTTAACTTAGCTAAATTAGGACGGAGATGGTTCGGGGATAAATTCGATATTCAGAACCAACGGGTTTACAATTTTGATTTTCCGAATTTAGTAACCACAGAAGATATTAGGTTAACAGTTGCAGTAGGTTCGGTTTCGGCGACCCCAACGAGCATGGGGGTTTCCTTAAATGGTGCTTCTGTAAGTAATCTTAACTTACCAACTGTAGATTTATCTAGTGCCACTTTGGCTAGTGCAGCATCCTTCAGCGGATTGCTATCAGTAAGTTCTGGTGATATTCAAGTTAATTTAACGTATTCTAATAACGGAAACCCATCATCAAATGCCTATTTGGATTATATTAATATTGAGGCGGTAAGATCGTTGCTTTATGCGGGAGAACAATTGACGTTTCGAAAAAATTCTGTGGCGAACGACACAGGAATTATAGAGTATAGTCTAGGAAACGCAAACAATGTCAGTCAGGTTTGGGATATAACCGACAGGTTTAACGTTACGATGCTTTCAAATGCTGATAGTGCTTCACAATTAAGTTTTAAGGCCAATGCAGGTGAAGTGCGAGACTATATTGCTTTTGCGAACAATGATCTTTTAGAGCCAAAAAGAGATAACAATGTTACTGTTCAGAATCAAAACTTAAAAGGCACCATTTTTTTAGATAATCAGGGGCAGTTTGAAGATATCGATTATCTTATTTTGACTCCAAGCGAATTACAATCTCAAGCAGAACGATTGGCTCAAATCAATAGAAACCAATATGGTCTTACGGTAAAAGTTGTGCCACTACATTTAATCTATAATGAATTTAGTTCAGGAAATCAGGATATAGCAGCACTTCGTAATTTTGTGCGTTACGTGTATAACAACGCAAGTACACCCGAAAACCGAATAAAATACTTAGGTCTTTTTGGAGATGCATCTTATGATTATAAAGATCGAATTCCGAATAATACTAATTTGGTGCCTTCTTGGTTTTCTAATGCTAGCTTTAGCTTGGTAAGCTCTTTTATTGCCGATGATTTCTTTGGGATAATGGACGAGGATGAAGGCTCTTTAGGCACATCCGACAGAATGGATATAGCCGTTGGTAGAATTGTAGCTGATGACTTAGAAACAGCCAAAATTGTTGTCGATAAGATTGAAGGCTACTACCAAAAGGAGGCCTTTGGAAGCTGGAGAAATAACGTATTACTGATTTCTGATGATGTTGATCTTAATTGGGAGGGCATTTTACAACAAACAACTGATGATATTGCTACAGATGTTGAAGCCCAAAAATCATTTTTTAATGTAACTAAGGTGCATTCTGATGCTTTTCAACAAGAAGCATCTGCTGGTGGTGAACGTTATCCTGATGCTAAAAAAGCGATAAGAGACGCAATAGAAGTTGGAGCTTTAGTCACCAATTATTTTGGACATGGAGGGGAAGATGGCTTGGCGGCAGAACGTATCTTTGATAAGAATGACGCTAGAGAAATCAATAATATATGCAAATTCACCTGCTTTATTACTGTAACCTGTGAATACACAAAGTTCGATGACCCACAACGCGAAACAGCTGGTGAATTTACATTTTGGAATAAAAATGGCGGAGCAGTTAGTCTAATAACAACGACACGGCAAATCTTTGTTCAGTTAGGAACAGCTTACAATGAAATTCTAGAGGATTACCTGTTTGCTTATGGTTCTACTGAATTCCCATCAATTGCGGAAGCCTTAAGACAAACAAAATTAGACCCACAGATTTCTGGAAGTTTCCAAAAACGGTTGGTGTGTTTTGTTGGCGACCCGGCTATGAAATTAACTGTGCCACAGCCCAACATTAGGTTAACACATATTAATGATGTGCCAGTTAGCCAAACAACGGATGTTTTAGAGTCATTGTCCAAAATAAAAATGTCTGGTGAAGTCACCGATGTCAACGGAAATGTATTATCAAATTACAATGGTATTTTAACAGCTACTATTTTCGATAAGCCAATTGATAGAACCACTTTAGCTAATGATGGAACAAGAGATACGAACGGAAATCTTATTACGCTAGATTTCACAACCTTGGGTGAGACTATTTTTAAAGGTCAAGCGACGGTGACAAATGGGGTGTTCGACTTTAATTTTGTAGTGCCAAGAGATATTGGAATTCCCGTTGGGAATGGAAAAGTGAGCTTTTATGCACAAAGCGATGTCGGTTTAGAAGACCAGACAGGGGCGAGCTATGAGATTCAGGTAGGTGGTATTAACGAAAATGCTGAAGAAGATAATATAGGTCCGGTCATAAATTTGTTTATGAACGATGAAAACTTTGTTTCTGGCGGTATTACAAATGAATCACCAACACTTCTCGTAAAGTTGCAGGATTCTAATGGTATTAATACGGCAAGTGGTATTGGTCATGATATTACTGCTATTTTAGATGGCGACGAGACTAATCCATTTGTCCTTAATGATTATTATGTGGCTAGTGTTGATGATTATACTACTGGTGAGCTGACATATCCATTTAGGGATTTAGAACCTGGATTACATACCTTAACAGTAAAAGCATGGGATGTTTACAATAACTCTTCCATCTCGGAAATTCAGTTTATGGTGTTCGACAATAGTGAAGCACTGGTAATTGATAATGTCTTAAACTATCCTAACCCTTTTGTCAATTATACTGAGTTTTGGTTTAATCATAACAGCTCGGACGTATTAGACATTTCCGTGCAGATATTTACAGTTTCAGGGAAATTAGTGCGTACTATCAATGGGCAAACCAATACATCTGGTAAGTCCACAAGTACATTGTCTAGAGATATTATTTGGGATGGAAGAGACGATTTTGGAGATAAAATCGGAAAAGGAGTCTATGTTTATAAACTAAAAGTGAAATCCCAACGTTTAAATAAACAGGTTGAGAAGATTCAAAAACTTGTCATACTCTAATAAACATTTATATTTGCTAATTCTATACCGCTATTAATTATACTTTATGAATACAAAATTTAACAAGCCAATTAGCCTATCACTACTTTTGGCTATAGTTTCTATGACATTTAGTTATTCACAAAATTCAGTAGAAATTACTCCAAACCCCAATGATTCACGTGTCATAACTACAGGTGTGCCATTTATGCTTATTGCGCCAGATGCTAGAGCAGCAGGTATGGGTGACATGGGTGTGGCAACTTCTGTTGATGGATTTTCTCAACAATGGAATCCCTCAAAATATGTGTTTTCTGAAGCTAAATCAGGTTTAGGTTTAAGTTACACACCATATTTAAGTCGATTGGTCAACGATATTTCTATCGGTTATGCCTCTTATTTTAATCGTCTTAATGAGCAAAGTGCTGTTTCAGCAAGTTTTAAATACTTTAGTTTGGGTGAAATTCGACTAACCCAAAACGAAACCGACGAAGGGATTGATGTTAAGCCAAACGAATTTACCTTTGATGTGGCATATACATTGCGTTTGGCGGATCAGTTTGCTATGTCGGTAGCCTTACGTTATTTAAGATCGGATTTAGCCATTGACCAAGTTCCGAATTCAACAGCAAGAGCAGCAAATAGTTTCGGGGCAGATATCACAGGGTATTATCAAAGTGAAGAAGAAGCGTATAACGATTTTAATGGTCGCTGGAGAGCTGGCTTTGCCATTCAGAATTTAGGGCCAAAATTTAAGTACGATGATGGTGGACAAGAAAACTTTCAGCCAACAAACTTACGTTTAGGTGGAGGTTTCGATTTTATTTTCGATCAATACAATAAATTGGCTGTAACTGCTGAAGTAGCTAAGCTGTTAGTGCCGACACCACCAATTACTGGAACACGTATTGAGTATCAGGATGATAACAATAATGGGGTCTATGATGAAGGTGATGATACATTAATAAGTGAGGATAATAATTACATTATTGAAGGACAAAGTACAGATGTAGGCTTCTTGTCTGGTGTTTTTCAGTCCTTTGGCGATGCGCCAGGAGGATTTAACGAAGAGCTTAAAGAGTTTACTTGGGCCTTAGGTGCAGAATACAGCTACCAAGATTCTTTTGCCTTTAGAGCAGGTTACTTTAACGAATCTGAGGAAAAGGGCGCGCGTAAATTTTTCGCCTTAGGGGCAGGCTTTAAGTACACGACGATTAATGTGGATTTATCGTACTTGTTTTCAGCTTCAAAAGTACAAAGTCCGCTAGAAAATACGTTGAGATTCTCGTTGACCTTTAATTTTGGAGACGGTACGTATCAAGAATTTTAGATAGCACTATAAATCTCACTATATTTAAACTATTGTTTTTTAGCAATAGTTTTTTTATCCCTAAATAATTCGATACATGAAGGAAGTAAAAATAGAAACAAGACTTGAAGTCTATGATAAATTAGAAGAACTTCCCCAATCCATTCAAGATTTAATGAAGGCAGCCATTGAAGCCCGTGATACTGCTTATGCACCATATTCCAAATTCAATGTTGGTGCTGCTATTTTATTGGATAATAACGAAATCATAATAGGGAGCAATCAAGAAAACGCATCATATCCTTCGGGCTTATGTGCAGAAAGAACAGCTATATACTATGCTGGCGCTAAATATCCTGAAGCCAAAATGCTTACTATGGCATTGACGGCTTCCTCAAAGAATCAGGTGACGGATAAACCCATACCACCCTGCGGTGCATGCCGACAAGCGATTGCTGAATATGAAGTGAAACAAGAATACCCTATACAGATTTATTTTATGGGAGCAAAAGGTAAGGTGGTTTGCTCTAACTCACTTTCAAATTTATTGCCTTTGGTTTTTGAAAATTCAGTTTTATGATACTTATTTTATAATATCCTCAAAAGCTTCAATTTTTAACCTATAGACCTTCATCATTATTTCTTAAAATGTTATTTTTGTTATTCGTTTTTTAATTTAAAATTGAAAAACATATTCTATACAACTCAATTAAATGCAAAAAGTTACAAAAGAAGTTTACCTTAATTGGTACGAAGACATGCTATTTTGGCGAAAGTTTGAAGACAAATTAGCAGCTGTGTATATTCAACAAAAAGTTCGAGGGTTTCTCCATTTATATAACGGACAAGAGGCAATTTTAGCAGGGGCGTTACATGCCATGGACCTTACCAAAGACAAAATGATCACGGCGTATCGTAACCATGTGCAGCCTATTGGCATGGGAGTAGATCCTAAGCGAGTCATGGCAGAGCTTTTTGGTAAAGCAACAGGTACATCACAAGGTCTCGGGGGTTCAATGCATATTTTTTCTAAGGAATACCGCTTTTATGGAGGTCACGGAATTGTTGGTGGTCAAATCCCATTAGGTGCAGGTATAGCATTTGGTGATAAGTATCACGACAGTGATGCTGTAACCCTTTGTTGTTTTGGTGATGGTGCAGCTAGACAAGGCTCATTACACGAAACATTTAACTTGGCGATGCTATGGAACTTACCAGTCGTTTTTGTTTGTGAAAATAATGGGTATGCCATGGGAACTTCGGTTGAGCGATCAGCAAATCATTCAGACATTTGGAAACTGGGTCTTGGTTACGAAATGCCATGTGGCCCTGTTGACGGTATGAACCCTGTAAAGGTTGCTGAAGCTTTTGATGAAGCCATTCAGCGTGCTAGAAAAGGTGGTGGACCAACATTTTTAGAGTTAAAAACGTATAGATATCGTGGGCATTCCATGTCTGATGCGCAACACTATAGAACAAAAGATGAAGTAGCTGAGTACAAGAAAATTGACCCAATCACGCAGGTGAAGGAGGTTATTTTGGAAAAGAAATATGCCACTGAAGCTGAAATAAAGAAAATAGACAAGCGTGTTAAGGAAAGAGTTTCTGAATGCGAAAAGTTTGCAGAAGAATCACCATTCCCAGAGGAGAATGTAATGTACGATGCTGTTTACGAGCAAGAAGATTATCCATTTATTCAACATAAAATTTAAGCAATGGCAGAAGTAATTAATATGCCGCGATTAAGTGATACCATGGAAGAGGGTACAGTGGCTTCGTGGCTAAAAAAAGTGGGAGATAAAGTTGAAGAAGGTGATATTTTAGCGGAAATTGAAACGGATAAAGCGACCATGGAGTTTGAATCCTTCAATGAAGGAACATTACTTCATATTGGTATACAAGAAGGAGAGACTGCAAAAGTTGATACACTGTTGGCTATTATTGGTGATGAAGGAGAGGATATTTCAGAATATCTAAATGGGTCTTCAAAAAAAGAAGAGAATACTAACGGCAATGAATCTGAAGACTCTACATCTGAAAAAGATTCTGATGATAAAGGGGAAGATGAAAACAAAGATGACAACTCTGGAAAAGAAGATGTCATTCAGAGCGATAGCGAAGAATCTGAAGAACTACCCGAAGGTGTAACCGTCGTTACCATGCCTCGACTGAGTGATACGATGGAAGAAGGAACAGTCGCTTCCTGGTTAAAGAAGGTTGGTGATGCAGTTGAAGAAGGTGATATTTTGACAGAAATAGAAACGGATAAGGCAACCATGGAGTTTGAGTCTTTTCAGTCAGGAACCTTATTACATATTGGTTTAGACGAGGGTGAATCGGCAAAAGTTGATGCATTGTTAGCAATCATAGGGCCAGAAGGAACAGATGTTGCAGATATTGCTAAAAACTTTAAAGCTGGTAGTTCAGATGACAAAAAACCTGAACCCGAGGCTAAGAAAGAGGAAAAGAAGTCTGCAGCTAAAGCTTCGACCGAGTCAGAAACTAAAAAAGAATCCAATAAGAGCGAATCTAAAAAATCAGACTCAACTTCGAGTTCAACTTCAGATTCTGAAAGAATATTTGCATCACCTTTAGCAAAGAAAATGGCCGATGAGAAAGGTATATCTTTAAATCAGGTTAAAGGAACAGGTGAAAACGGTAGAATTGTTAAAAGAGATATAGAAAATTATACGCCATCTGCTTCTGCTGGGACACAGCTTGGTAAGTTTGTGCCGACAGGTCAGGAAGATTACGATGAGGTAGCAAACTCTTCAATGAGAAAAGCCATTGCTAAAAACTTAGCAAAATCTAAATTTTCGGCTCCACACTATTACCTAAATGTTGAGTTTGATATGGAAAATGCGATTGCGTTCCGTGCGCAATACAATTCTATGCCAGACACAAAGATTTCGTACAACGATATGATTGTTAAGGCATGTGCTTTAGCTTTAAAGCAACATCCACAAGTCAACTCTCAGTGGTTTGATGACAAAATGCGAATGAACAATCATGTGCATATTGGGGTTGCTGTTGCTGTACCTGATGGATTGTTGGTGCCTGTTGTAAAGTTTGCCAATGAGCAATCTTTACCTCAAATAAATGCTGCGGTAAAAGAATACGCAGGTAAAGCACGAAACAAAAAATTAAGTTTAGATGAAATGGAAGGGAGTACCTTTACAATTTCTAATTTAGGGATGTTTGGTATAGAAAGTTTTACATCAATTATCAATCAACCGAATTCGGCTATTTTATCAGTTGGTGCTATTGTAGAAAAACCAGTAGTTAAAGAAGGAAAAGTAGTGGCTGGTAATACCATGAAATTATGTTTGGCTTGCGATCATAGAACCGTGGACGGAGCCACGGGAGCACAATTCCTTCAAACTTTAAAAGGGTATATTGAGAACCCTATAACGATGTTATTGTAGTACAGCTATTCATTCTGAACTTGATTCGGAATTATAATATTATGAATCCTGTTGCATTAGTTTGAAACAGGATTTTTATCTTTAGTACTTTAAGCAAAATAAATGAAGAACATCATAATCACAGGAACAAGTAGAGGTATTGGATATGAACTCGTAAAGTTGTTTTCAAAAGCTGGTCATAACGTACTAGCTTTATCAAGAAACGATCTACCGATAAGAGAACTTAATTTAAAAAACGTAAACTCCCTTTCTTTTGACCTCAATAATTTAGAAGATTATGAAACTGTGACCGATTTTGTAAAATCTGAATGGAATGATGTGGATATTTTAATTAATAATGCAGGTTCGTTGGTAAATAAATCGTTTTCTGAAACGACCCTAAGTGATTTTGAAACCGTGTATAAAACAAATGTTTTCGGCGTTGCAGAACTAACACGAATTGTGTTGCCATTTATGAAGAACAATGGTCACGTACTAAACATTAGTTCAATGGGTGGAGTACAAGGAAGTGCTAAGTTTGCTGGTCTTGCCGCGTATAGCTCCAGCAAAGGCGCTGTGATAACCTTAACAGAGTTGCTGGCTGAAGAATATAAAGAGACAGGCCCATCTTTTAATGTACTCGCCTTAGGAGCCGTACAAACCGAAATGTTAGAAGAAGCTTTTCCAGGCTATAAAGCTCCTATTTCAGCAAAAGAAATGGCAGATTACATCACGAACTTTGCACTAACTGGGCATCAGTTTTACAATGGGAAAATGTTACAGGTTTCAAATTCAACCCCGTAATTTTAACAGTATTTCGTAATTCAATTACGCTTGATTCTCTTTCATAGTCAAGACTTATTTTTATATTTAACAAAAAATTATGATATGGGTAAAAATCTACTCATTCAGAGGCTAGTTCTCTTTATTTTGTTATTTGTTTTTAGTATTCACTCTTTTTCTCAAAATTTTAATAGAGTTGAATCTTCAGTTGGTCTTGGAATTCTGCAAGAGAATAACGGTGTTGCTGTAGCTGATTATGACGGTGACAACGACCTGGATATTTTTATTGTTGCAAAAGCAAAAGACGATCCTAATAGTCCAAAAACCATAAGCCGCTTATTTAGAAATGATAATAATGGAGCATTCACGGATGTAACTGAAGCATCAGGTTTGGTAAATTTGTTATCTCAAGATGAAGGTGGAGATGATTGGTTTGGATTGGACGGCCAAAAGAGCGGAGCTTCATGGGGCGATTATAATAATGATGGGCTTCCAGACTTGTTTCTAACATATTCTTTCAAAGTACAACTATGGAGAAATATTGGTAATGGCACCTTTGCAAACGTTACAGGCATTTCAGGGTTTGATACTACTAACGATTGCCGAAATACAGGTGCAACTTGGTTCGATTATGATAATGACGGTGATTTAGATATCTATATCAGTGATTGGGACGAATGTGCAAGTAACCAATTGTATCGAAACAACGGAAACGGTACATTTCAGGACGTAACTAGTTCAACCGGAATCCAAGCTCAAATGGGGTTAGCAAGTTATGCCGCTTTGCCTTTCGATTTCAATTCTGATGGGTTTATGGATCTTTATATTTCCAATGATTTTGATGAGCCAAACGATTTGTACATCAATAGTAATGGAACAACCTTTACTAATCAAGCGGCTAGTTATGGGGTTGATACCATGGGTGATGATATGGGTATTACGATTGGAGATTATAACTTAGATGGTTTTTTTGATTTATTTATTACTGCGATTGATGATAACTTCCTGCTAACCAACAATGGAGATAATACATTCTCCGAAAATGCAGATCAATTTGGTGTTGGCAATACACTTTGGGCTTGGGGCACACGCTTTTCAGACTTTGATCTCGATGGTGACGAAGACCTATTTGTGGTAAATGGTTATGAATTTGAAAACAGATCCGTCGAACCTAACTTCTACTTTAAAAACTTACATGTAGAAGGACAAAATACCTTTGAGGATATCTCAGAGCAATTAGGGCTAAATGAACAGACCATAAGTGTTGAAGTCATCGATTTCGATTATGATAATGATGGAGATATTGATTTGTTTGTCACCAATAATGATGGCTCATCTTTTTTGTATGAAAACACATTATTGAATTTTGATGATGAGAACCCATCGAGCCATTGGTTTAAAGTTGTACTAGAAGGGACAATATCAAATAGAGATGCTATTGGGACTATAGTTAAAATTACTACTTCTAATGGCAATCAAAAACGGTATTATTCAGGCGTTGGATTTTTAAGCCAGAGTTTGCAACCAGTGCATTTTGGTCTTGATGACGTTACTACGATAGATTCAATTGAAATACAATGGCCATCTGGATTAGTGGAAAGCTACACCAATATTGAAAGTGATGTCACAATAAAAGCTACAGAAGGTCAAGGTTTTGAAGTCTTGGATATTCTTCCCAGTCAAAAAATTTACGGTTGTTTAGACCCAGCTTCTTGCAGTTATAATCCAAATGCTACTATCGATGATAATAGTTGTACGTATTTACCACCGCAATCTATAGATGGAAATACAAACCCTTCATTTTACAGTACAGAGTCTTATTCTTATACGATTGCAAATGGTTCATTAGCAAATTGGGAAGTTTCTGGTGGCGAGATTATTAGTGGTCAAGGTACAGGAACCGTAAGCGTTCATTGGGAGTTAGAAGAAGCAGGTTCAATTACAGTTATTGAATCAGATAATTTGTGCTCTAGTTTACCTGTAACGTTGGATATAGAATTAGGTGCTGATAATTTTCCTGAAAACATATCAATTGCACGAGTTTGGAATGAAGTCTTACTTTCAGCTATTCGTGGGGATTTTGCAAGGCCGACTGTACATGCTCGTAACTTATTTCACACTAGCGTTGCTATGTACGATATTTGGGCTGTTTATGATGAAGAAGCGCGACCTTATTTGTTAGGAAACACGGTCAATGGATTTTCTGTAGAATTGAAACCTTTTGTACCTATAGATTCGCCAGAAGTATCCGTAAAGGAAGCCATAAGCTATGCCATGTATAGAATTTTGTCCTATCGTTTTCAAAATTCTCCAGGAGCAGAAGCTAATCAAGAGCGACTGAACTTATTGATGGATAAACTGGGGTATGACACCCAATTTACATCTATCCTTTATGAATTTGGCAATGCAGCTGCTTTTGGAAATTATGTGGCTCAAGTGATGATAGATTATGGTCTGGCAGATGGCTCTCGAGAGATAACAGGCTTTGATAATGCCTATTATCAGCCAGTTAATGAGCCTTATGGGTTGGAGTTGAGCAACAACCCACCTTTAAATGACCCTAACCGTTGGCAACCATTAGGTTTAGATATTTTTATTGACCAAGGAGGTAATGTGGTGGATGGTAATGTGCCAGAATTTTTGAGTCCAGAGTGGGGAAATGTTTGGGGCTTTGCTTTAAAAGAAGAAGATATTACAGAATATCAAAGAGATGGAAATACCTTTAAAGTCTATCACGATCCTTCGGACCCTCCATACGTCAGTACAACAGAGCAAGATGAAGAGAGTGAAGCCTACAAATGGGGTTTTTCAATGGTCTCTGTTTGGCAATCTCATTTAGACCCTAGCGATGGGGTAATGTGGGATATTTCGCCAGGTAGTCTTGGAAATACTGATATAATCAATTTTCCTGCGTCTTATACAGACTACCCAAACTTTTATGACTTCTTTGAGGGTGGTGACATTGGTTCAGGACATGCTACTAACCCAGTAACCCAAAGTGCTTATGAACCAAATATGGTTCCCCGAGGGGATTATGCGAGGGTTTTGGCAGAATTCTGGGCAGATGGTCCGGATTCGGAAACTCCACCAGGTCATTGGTTTACCATACTGAATTATGTGAACGATCATCCAATGTTCGAAAAACGATTCCAAGGAGAAGGAGATGTGCTAAATAGCTTAGAATGGGATGTTAAATCATATTTTATTCTTGGAGGCGCTATGCACGACTCCGCTATTTCAGCTTGGAGTGTTAAAGGATGGTACGATTATATTAGACCCATTTCGGCAATAAGATATATGGCAGCAGAGCAAGGCCAAAGTACAGATCCTAACTTACCTAATTATAGTGTCTCTGGTATAGAACTCATAGATGGGTATATTGAAATAGTTGAAGAGGGTGATCCTCTTGCAGGTTTTTCTAATCAAAATGTAGGAAAGATAAAACTATATACTTGGAGAGGTCATGACTTTATTAACGATACAGAAACCGATGAAGCAGGTGTCGGTTGGATATTAGCTGAGAATTGGTATCCCTATCAAAGACCAACATTTGTAACACCACCATTTGCAGGCTATGTGTCTGGTCACTCAACATTTTCTAGAGCAGCTTCTGAAGTTTTAACCAAGATGACAGGAAGCCCATATTTTCCTGGTGGAGTAGGAGAGTTTATAGCAAAAAAGGATGAATTTTTGGTGTTTGAAGATGGGCCATCACAAGATGTAGTGTTGCAATGGGCAACGTATAGAGATGCATCAGATCAAACAAGTTTATCTCGAATATGGGGAGGTATCCATCCACCAGCGGATGATATACCAGGAAGATTCATTGGGCAAAAAGTGGCTGATGATGTGTTTGATTTTGCAGTACCATACTTCAGTTCTGATGTGGATATTCAGCAACCGACTGAAGAAATTAAAATATACCCAAATCCAACTACTGATAGAACATTTAATATCACTGGGACTTTGCAAACTGATATTATAGAGCTTTTCGATATTCGAGGCAGAAAGATTGAATTTTCTTTTAAAGACTATGATGGAACTAGGCAAATAACTTCAGTAAAAATTGCGAGTAGTACGGCAACGGGCTTGTATATGATGACCATTAATAATCTTGCAAAAATGGTAGTCATTAAAGACTAAATGTTTCTATTTTTGCATTCATGCAAGACTCCATTTTCTCATATATACCAAAAGCTTCCAAAAGTTTAGTCGAAGCATTATTGAATAAGGACTGTTTGACTGTTAAAGTTAAATCTGAGAGAAAAACAAGGCATGGCGATTATAAACTGTTGCCAAACGGCAGGCATCAAATCACGGTCAATTCTAATTTAAATAACTACCGTTTTTTAATTACCCTTATTCACGAAATTTCGCATTTAGAGGCTTATGAGAAACACGGACGATTAATTAAGCCACATGGTAAAGAATGGAAACAGACATTTCAACATTTAATGTTGCCTTTTTTGAGACCTGAGATTTTTCCTTCAGAATTATTGCCACTTTTGGCTAAACATTTCAAAAACCCTAAAGCGTCAAGCGATACAGACTCAACATTGGCATTAGCATTAAAACAGTTTGATCCACCTAATGATAAAACCTTTATTTTTGAGGTGCCATTAGGCAATCATTTTATATTGTATAACGGAAGGGTATTTAAGCGTGGTCAAAAAAGAACTAAGCGTTATGAATGTGTTGAGGTAGCAACAAACAAAATTTATTTGTTTAACCCCAATGCCGAAGTAGAGTTATTGAAATGACAGAAGAAAAAATAATGAAGAATAAAAATTATTATGCCATCTTAATGGCTGGAGGAGTAGGCTCACGTTTTTGGCCGATAAGTACCCAAGACTTTCCTAAACAGTTTCATGACATGCTGGGAACTGGCGATACTCTGATCCAAAAAACATTTTACCGCCTAGCAAAGCTAATTCCGACTGAGAATATTTTTATTTTAACCAATGAGCGTTATAACGATTTGGTGCTCGAGCAGTTGCCAGAAGTTAAACAGCGTCAGGTTGTATTAGAGCCTGCAATGCGTAATACAGCACCATGTATTTTATATGCGTCTTTAAAAATCCAAAAAGAAAATGAAGATGCGGTAATGATTGTGGCACCAAGTGACCATTGGATTGAAGATGAAGACGCTTTTACTAGTAATGTTAAAGAAGCATTTGAATTTTGTTCAAAAAATGATGCTTTAATGACTTTAGGTATTCAACCGACTTTCCCTAATACCGGTTATGGCTATATTGAGTACAATAAGAAAGAAGATAAAACGATTAAACCAGTCATTCAATTTAGAGAAAAACCAGATTATGAGTTGGCAAAATCGTTTTTAAGCCAAGGTAACTTTCTTTGGAATGCTGGTATTTTTATGTGGAGCGTAAAAAGTGTCTTAGCCGCTTTTAAAAATAATCAACCAGAATTGTTTCAGCATTTTATGAACGGCTATGAAACATACAACACTGTCGAGGAATCAGAATTTATCCAGGAAAACTATCCTAAAGCAGAAAATATTTCGGTGGATTATGCCTTAATGGAAAAAAGCGAAAATATTTATGTCATCCCAGCAACTTTTGACTGGAACGATTTAGGAACCTGGGGCAGTCTGTATGATAAATTAGATAAAGATGAGTCTAACAATGCCATTGTCAATGCAAAGGTATTGGCTACGGATGCATCTGGAAATATGATCCGTTCTAATAAGAACAAAGTCGTTGTCGTAGATGGTATAACTGACTATATTATTGTTGATAAAGACGAAGTTTTACTTATCTTTCCTAAAACTAAAGAGCAAGATATTAAAAAAGTACTTCAGCAGGTTAAGGATAAATTTGGTGAAGGTTTAGGATAAATATAGCTATGGCAGAAGAGCACAAATTCAATTTTTCTGAAGAAGAAAAGCAAGCCAAAAAAGACCAGTCCGTAGAGGAAAAAAAAGAGACCGTAAAAAAAGACGCTAAAGGACTTTGGCAAAGTATCAATAGCTTTTTAAGTGAGTTATTAGATTTTAGGGAAGACACAGATAGGGATGCGACAATGGAGGCGATCAAAGCTGATATTCCATTTAAAGGAGCTACAGCTTGGATTTTAGTATGTTCTATTTTTATAGCTTCCGTCGGACTTAATGCAGATTCTACTGCAGTTGTAATCGGTGCCATGCTTATTTCTCCACTAATGGGGCCAATATTAGGGGTTGGGTTATCAATTGCTGTAAATGATATTTATACACTCAAGCGCTCATTGATAAACTTGGCCACCATGATTGTGTTGAGTTTGTTAACAGCTTTTTTATTTTTCTATCTTTTTCCGCTAAGTGAAGATACCAATGAACTCTTTGCACGAACCAAGCCAGATGTAAGAGATGTACTTATTGCTTTTTTTGGTGGTTTGGCTCTCATTATTGCTAGAACAAAAAAAGGAACTATCGCTTCTGTTATTTTTGGTGTGGCTATCGCTACGGCTTTGATGCCACCGCTTTGTACTGCGGGTTATGGACTTTCTCAAGGCAATTTAGAGTACTTTGCCGGCGCCATGTATTTATTTACTATAAATACAATTTTTATTGCATTAGCGACATTTTTGGTTTTAAAAATTTTGCGTTTTCCTATGATTCGCTATGCTAATTCTAAGCGTAGACGATTTGTATCGAGATTAGCAACTTTAACTGCTGTAGTTGTTATGATACCTGCTGTTTGGACTTTTGTAAATGTATTGAAAGAGAGTAATTTTGAAAGAGATGCCAATAGTTTTGTAGAAAATGAGTTAAAAGGACTACGACATTATGAATATCTAAAGAAGAACGCTATAATTAACTATGAACGTGATGGGTTGTCCTCTATTGAGTTAAATACTTTTGGCTTTGATGAATTATCTGAATCTTCTGAAGACCTTTTACGTAGTAGAATGAGAGATTACAAATACTTAGAAGAATGTCAGTTGATTATTAACCAAAGTAATTCAAAAAACATTGATAATTTCAGGTATATGACAGAGTTGAGGTCTAGGGATTCTTTAGAGTTAATGAGCCAGCAAGAAAAAATTATTTTCCTTGAGAATAAGGTTAAAAGCCTGGCTTTGTTAGAAAAAGACCAAATTCCGTTTGATGAATTAATCAAAGAACTAAAGATTAATTATGAAAATCTAGAGAAGATTTCTTTTGCCAATGAGATCAGTTCAAACTTAGAAAGTATCGATACAGTTAAAGTCTTTAATGTAAAATGGAAGGATTCTGCTTCTACTAATGAGACAAGATTGAAGGATACCAATAAGATAAGGTCATTTTTAAAAGAACGATTAGATTTAGATACTCTAGTTGTAAAGCAGAATATTTAATTACGCTCTTCAATATACATTTTACGAACTTTTTTGAAAAGTTCGGAAGAGTATACAAAATTGGTCACGGCTTCATTATCGGTATTAAAGATATTTTGACGAGACCCTTCCCAGGCTTTGACACCGTCTTTTAGAAAAACGATTTTTTCTCCAATTTCCATTACGGAATTCATGTCATGAGAGTTGATGACAGTCGTAATATCAAATTCTTCCGTAATTTCTTTGACCAGATTATCAATGATGATGGCGGTCTTTGGGTCTAATCCAGAATTAGGCTCATCGCAGAATAGGTATTTCGGATTGTTAACGATGGCCCTAGCAATGGCAACCCGTTTTTGCATTCCGCCAGAAGCTTCGTTGGGCATTTTATGATGGGCATCAATCAAATTCACACGTTTTAATACAATATCAGCCCTGTCTTGCATTTCACTTTCACTTTGTTTAGTGAACATACGTAAAGGGAACATTACATTTTCTAAAATAGTCATGGAATCAAAAAGTGCGCTACCCTGAAAAACCATACCGATTTCTGCACGTAAATCTCCTTTTTCGTCCTTATCTAAATTTTGAAATACTTTTCCTTCATAAGAAATGGTGCCTTCTTCATATTGAAACAGACCTAATAAACACTTTAAAAACACCGTTTTCCCAGAACCACTTTGACCAATGATTAAATTGGTCTTTCCTTTTTCAAAATTGGTGCTAATCCCTTTTAAAATGTGGGATTCTCCAAATGATTTATGTAGATCTTTTACTTCTATCATTAGCCTAAAAGGATACTGGTTAATATATAATTGGCAAGAATTATGGCAACACTTGTCCAGACGAAAGATGTAGTACTAGCTTTACCAACTTCAAAAGCTCCACCTTTCATAAAATAGCCATAAAACGATGGAATGGTAGCCAATAGAAAAGCAAAAACATACGTTTTTATAAATGCGTAAACAATATGAAAGGTGATAAAATCTTCTTGAATACCCGTGATGTAATCTTCGAGCGTGCCGTAGCCTCCGTAAACGCATGCTACTAAACCTCCAACAATACCCAAGAACATAGCAATCGAAATTAAAAACGGATAAAGCATTAAAGAAATAAACTTCGGAAATACGAGGTAGTTTATTGCATTGATACCCATTACTTCTAAAGCATCAATTTGTTCGGTGACCCTCATTGTACCAATGCTAGAGGTAATAAAAGAGCCAACTTTACCAGCCATAATTACTGATATAAACGTAGGTGCAAACTCTAGAATTATGGATTGGCGTGTTGCAAAACCTACAAGATATTTAGGAATGAGCGGATTACTAATATTCAATGAGGTTTGTATGGCAACAACACCGCCTACAAAAAAGGATATAAAAGCTACAATACCAAGAGACCCAATAATTAAATCGTCGATATCCTTTAAGATAAGGTTTTTCATCACAGACCATTTTGTCGGTTTGCGAAAAATGTCCTTAATCATTAAAAAATAAGTCCCAATGTTATGTAGGTAGGTCATTCAGTTTTTTGTTAATGCTAAATTATGAAAAACATTCAGCATTTATGTCCAAAATAAATAAGATGTAGTGAAAACTGAAATTTTAGATTAAGAAATAAGAAGCAACAACTAATATAACTTTCCTTTTATGCCCTTCCACCGATGATTTCTAATAAACTTTCCTTGGTCTTCTGTAACTAAATAGTCGGTTTGGTTGTTCTTGGCCTTGAAGAATCCAGACATATAATCCCAGAACAACCTAAAACTTCTTTTTCTATAAGCTAATTTTATGGCAGAAATCAAGGTAATCCAAAAGCCATAACGCATCTTATACATGGCTTCTCCTTGTAAGTATTTAGAGGCTCTGTTGTAAAATTGCCCTGTTGGTTTTAAATGTTTTACATGCAGAGATTCATCGGTTAAGAGCTCCCAGCCATAATACGTTGCTAAAAGTTCGTCGACTGTGTCCCAACCCATTGATGTTTTTAAATGGCCTATGTCTTCAAAACATTCTTTTTTGTAGGCTTTAAGCGCTCCTCTTATATGATCTTTTCGAGTTAAATTTTCGAGTACCCAATCTTCATTTTTTTTGATGTAACAGAAACCTGCTGCCATTCCTGTTTTTGGATTAGACTGAAAGTGCTTTGCTATGCTTTCTAAATAGTTAGGAGGAAAAATCAAGTCCGCATCAAACTTACAAATCACATCGTAATTAGGTTCTACAGTTTCTAATCCTTTGTTAAAGGCATTAATGATTTTTGATCCAGGTAGATGTTTTTCTGAAGATCGATTATTAACCATCGAAATCCAGGGAAAACGTTTCATAAAGTCTTCAACAATCGATTGCGTATTATCCGTTGAATTATCATTAACAATTACCAACTGTTGAGGTAAAAGCGTTTGTTGAGTCAAGGACGTCAAAGTATCGCCTATAAAAGCTTCTTCGTTATGTGCTGGAATGATGATGTAAAAATTCATCTGTTATGATTTTCGAGTAGCATAAATCATATAGTATCTCGGTGTAAACCATCTGAGTAAAGGTCTTATGCCAATTTTTTTGGTAGGATTTGTCCATTTTATTGAGTCTTGAATGGTCCATCCTGTTTTTTCTAGCAACCAATCCAATTGCCAGTCCTCAAATTCATGATAGTGTCTATCCCTCATATCCGTCTTGCTTCTGTAAGCTGAGGCAAACCATAATTTTAATGGAACACTGACCACTATATGATCCGCTTTTATGGCTTTTAAAACCTCATAAGGTGATAGCAAATGTTCAAAAATTTCGAAGGCAGTTACTACTTCGGCGTCAGACGATTTGATGGTTGCTTGGTCTTCATCTAAATCTTCGCCCTGAGTATTGGTGACCATATATCCTTCTGATTTCATAATCTCAGAAAAAGGATTTGGAACTCCTAAATCTAGAATATTTTTGTCTTTGGAAATATGAGTTTTTAAAAACTCGAGTGTAATGTGATAGCGTTTATGAGGCGTGTTTTTGTACATATATTTCAGAAAAACGCAAACTTCAAAATAATGAAGTTAATATTGGTAAACGATAGCATTGATATGCATACCTGCGCCAACACTAGCAAACATAATGATATCTCCTTTGTTAATTTCTTGGTCTTCTACTTTGTTGTTCTTTACCAAATCAAACAACGTTGGTACTGTTGCTACAGAACTATTACCAAATTTTTGGATACTCATTGGCATTACTCCTTCAGGAATTTCAGTTTTATACAGTTTATAAAAACGTTTTAATATGGCCTCATCCATTTTCTCATTGGCCTGATGGATAAAAATCTTTTTAAGATCCTTAATGTCTTTTCCGCTATTTTCTAGGCAGTTTTTCATTGCTAATGGCACATGTTTTAAGGCAAACTCATAAATTTTACGACCGTCCATTTTAATATAGCGTGTATCGGCACACAACTCTTGGTTGTTTGATTTTCCGAAATATAAATAATAGGCCTCATCATAAGTGAAGCTCGCTGTTTCATGCGAAAGTATACCTCCATCCTCATCAGAAGCTTCAACAATAGTTGCACCTGCACCATCTGAATAAATCATACTGTCCCTATCGTGTTTATCCACAACCCGAGACAACGTTTCAGACCCTATAACCAAACAGCGTTTTGCCATCCCTGCTTTTATAAATGCTTGTGCCTGTATCATGCCTTCTACCCAGCCAGGGCATCCAAAAAGAATATCGTAAGCAACACATTTAGGGTTTTTGATTCGTAAGCTATACTTAACACGAGAGGCTAAGCAGGGTAAAATATCACTCTGGATAGTATTGTGCTTTACATCGCCAAAATTATGGGCACATATAATGTAATCAATGGTCTCTCGATCAATCTTTGCGTCTTCAATGGCCTTTTCTGCAGCTAAATACCCTAAGTCTGATGAGGTTAGATTATCATCAGCATAGCGTCTTTCGCCAATACCTGTTATGGCCTCGAATTTTTCAATAATGACGTCATTTTCTTGCGTAAATGTAGAGCCATCTGTATTTAAAAATTCATGTTCTTTAAAATCTTCATTCTTCTCAATACTTTTTGGAATATAACTTCCTGTACCGGTAATTCTGATCGACATAGGGATAAAAGTGTTAGTTCAGCTACGAATCTAATTAATAATGTTCGCTTTTACACCAATTTAGTTTTAGAAAAGCGAATTTTTCAATAATTCGTAAAGATACCGCTATTTGCTGAAATATATAAATAAAATGCGCTCTATAAGAGCGCATTTAGTATCATTAGTGTCCTGAGCCTAAGCTTCTGCATAAGCTTCAATCGGAGCACAACTACAAATTAGGTTTCGATCTCCGTAAGCATCATCAACGCGACGTACGCTTGGCCAAAATTTATTGTCTTTTACATAGTCTAGTGGAAACGCTGCCGTTTCTCGTGTATAAGGTAGTAACCACTCGTCTGAAGTTAGCATTTCCATCGTGTGTGGAGCATTCTTCAAAACGTTATTGGGTTCATCTTTTGAAACGGTATCAATTTCTTTTTTAATAGAAATCATGGCATCACAAAAACGATCCATTTCGGCTTTACTTTCACTTTCAGTTGGTTCTATCATCATGGTACCTGCAACAGGAAAGGATACGGTTGGAGAATGAAATCCGTAATCCATTAAACGTTTAGCAATGTCAGTCACTTCAATGCCATTGGCTTTAAACGAACGACAGTCTATAATCATTTCGTGGGCTGCTCTTCCGTTTTCTCCTGTGTAAAGTGTATTGTAATGACCTTCTAGGCGTTCTTTGATATAATTGGCATTTAAAATAGCAACTTCAGTAGACTTCTTTAAACCTTTTGCGCCAAGCATAGAGATGTACCCATAAGAAATGATACAAGCCAAAGCAGAACCAAAAGGTGCTGCAGATATAGCTGTAATGGATTGATGTCCTCCTGTTTTTATAATTGGATTACCTGGTAAAAATGGGACGAGCTGCTCCGCCACACATATTGGGCCCACACCAGGTCCACCTCCACCATGCGGTATAGCAAAGGTTTTATGTAAATTAAGATGGCATACATCAGCGCCTATATTTCCTGGGTTGGTTAAGCCAACTTGAGCATTCATGTTTGCACCATCCATATAAACTTGCCCACCATTATCATGAATAATTTGTGTAATCTCTTTAATTGCAGACTCGTATACTCCATGAGTAGAAGGGTAGGTGACCATTAAAGCGGATAAATTCTCTTTATGTAACTCTGCTTTTTCTCTTAAATCATCAACATCAATATTACCATCTTCCGAAGCTTTTGTTACAACTACTTTCATACCTGCCATAACAGCGCTTGCGGGATTTGTGCCATGAGCAGATGATGGGATTAAACAAATATTTCTATGATGGTCACCACGAGACTCATGATACGCTTTAATAACCATAAGACCAGCAAACTCACCCTGTGCTCCAGAATTGGGCTGTAATGAAGTTGCTGAAAAGCCAGTAATTTCGGTAAGTTGATTTTCTAAGGCATTTAATACTAATTTATAGCCTATAGGTTGGTCTAGAGGTGCAAAGGGATGTATATTTCCCCAACTTGGCCAACTTAATGGTAGCATTTCTGCTGCCGCATTTAATTTCATGGTGCAAGACCCTAGCGAAATCATGGAATGGTTTAAGGCTAAATCTTTACGTTCTAAACGCTTGATGTAGCGCATCAATTCTGTTTCAGAATGGTATGAATTAAAAACGTCGAACGTTAAAAATTCAGTTTGACGCATTAAGTGATCAGGAATGGTTTCTGAGCTCTCAACCGAATCAATCTTATCTGTAGTGCTTTCTGTAACACGTTCAAAAATGGAAATAATGTCATTTAAGTCTGAAACCGTAGTTGTTTCATTGATTGAAATCGTAACTGTATTGGTATCTGGATAATGAAAATTAATTTCATCCTTTTCGGCTTCGTATTTTGTTTTTACAGCATCTGCCTTTATTTGAAGTGTGTCGAAATAATGTGAATTGGTTTGTTCTAAACCTAATTGCTCTAATGCATTTGCCAGCGTCGAAGCAGAGTTTTTAACCTTATCAGCAATAAACTCTAATCCTTTTGGACCATGGTAAACGGCATACATTCCTGCCATTACAGCCAATAGAACTTGTGCTGTACAGATGTTAGATGTTGCCTTATCTCGCTTAATATGCTGCTCTCTGGTTTGCAATGCCATACGTAAGGCTCTATTACCATTGGTGTCTTTTGTAACCCCAATAATACGGCCTGGTACTTCACGTTTATAAGCTTCTTTAGTTGCAAAATAGGCTGCGTGAGGACCACCGTACCCCATCGGGATACCAAAACGTTGCGTTGTGCCAACAACGACATCTGCACCAAATTTACCAGGTGCTTCAAGTTTTATCAAACTTAAAATGTCTGCAGCGACGGCAACTTTGATGTTTTCGGCATTTGCTTTTTCTATAAATGATTTAATATCTGTAATCTGACCATTTTTCCCAGGATATTGTAATAACGCTCCAAAATATTCATCAGATAAATTATACTCGGCTTCATTACCAATAACCAATTCAATCCCTATTGGATATGCTCTGGTTTCTAAAAGCTCAATGGTTTGGGGTAGAACTAAATCTGAAACAAAAAACTTATTGACCCCTGCTTTCTTTTGCGCGCGTTCCCTTACAGAAAACAATAAGCTCATAGCTTCTGCAGCAGCAGTACTCTCATCTAAGAGAGATGCGTTTGCAATTTCCATACCTGTAAGGTCAATGACCATAGTTTGAAAATTTAGAAGCGCCTCTAAACGACCTTGTGCAATTTCTGCTTGGTAAGGAGTATAAGCTGTATACCATCCTGGGTTTTCTAATATATTGCGCTGAATAACTGCTGGTAAATTAGAAGGGTGGTAGCCTAAACCAATATAAGACTTATACACTTTATTGAGTTGGGACAGTTTATTTATATGGCTAAGATACTCTTGTTCACTCATGGCGACATCTAAGTCTAAGTCCTCCTTTAGACGGATGTCTTTTGGGATGGTTTCAGAGACCAATTGTTCAATACTATCAACACCAATAGTGTTTAGCATAGCTTTTTGTTCGTCAGCACTTGGACCGATATGTCTTAGGGCAAAAGATGTAGTATTCATGCGTTTGTTTAGCTAATTTTTTGATATGCAAAAATACATAAATAAGCATGCTTTTTAGTTAACATTACCTAAAGTTTTTAACTGATTATGGGTGTTGTTAACACTTTGATTATTTTTACCTTATGAGGGTTATGCAACGACTTTTCGACTTTTATATTAACAGCAGTATTCATGTGGCATTAGCCGTTGTTGCCTTTACTCAAATTACTTACGTGTATTTTAATATTGTAACGGATTTTAACATTTTGATTTTTGTTGGATTTGCAACAATATCTGGTTATAATTTTGTGAAGTACTTCGGGTTAGCAAAATTTCATCATCGTAGCTTGGCGAATTGGTTAAAGATTATACAGGTTTTTTCATTGATTTGTACTGTTGCGATGGTATATTTTGCTCTGCAGTTAGAATTGAGAACACTAATCTATTTGAGCTGTTTTGGGGTCATTACTTTTTTATATGCCATTCCTTTAGTACCAAAGCATTACGTTTTTGATGAAAATAAAAACCTAAGGCAGATAGGTGGCCTAAAAATTTACGTGATAGCATTAGTTTGGGCATCGATTACAGTTGGGTTACCAGTATATAATGCTGAATTGGATTTTAATTGGGATGTTGTGATTACTTGTATTCAAAGGTTTTTGCTTGTAGTGGTTTTGACATTGCCTTTTGAAATCAGGGATTTAAAATACGATAGTTTAAAGTTATCTACCATCCCACAGACAATAGGAATTAAAAACACAAAAGGTATTGGGGCGTTGGTGTTAATCCTAATTTTTAACCTGGAATTCCTGAAAGATGAATTGGTTTCTAATACTGTATTAACTCATTTAATAATGATACTACTAATTCTAATATTGTTGATGGGGTCGAGAAAAAATCAAGCGAAATACTATAGCTCGTTTATAGTGGAGAGTGTGCCAATAGTATGGCTAGTGTTATTGATTTTGTTTTACTAGTTCGTTTTTAAAGGCGTTCTCTAGTTTTTGACGCTCATCTTGTTTTAAAACCTCTACACTAGATGATTTAATAACATCTGTAAGTTTATTGTTTCTTTTAGAATAGGCGCGTGTAATACGACACCACGATAGGCGAACGGCTAATTTAACTCGTTCCCATACCGAAGCCTCATCATATTGTCTTTTGTCACAGATGTGTTTTGCTTCTTCGCAACTAATAAAAAATACGTTTTTTTTCATTTTTATTTTAACCAGTTTTCTTCCATGCATTCTGCCAGGGCAGTACGTGCTCTATGTATAATCACCCATAGGTTAGACGCTGTAATATTTAATTCATTACAAATAGTTTCAGTTTCGTAACCTAGAATGGTTTTCATCTTAAAAACTTCAGCTTGTTTCTCTGGCAATTTAGATAAACAACTAAAAATTGCCTCTCCTAATTCTGAATTTTCCATAGTATCCTCAGCCGTTTTATCAAAGGGATCAGCAACACGTTCTTCTAGCCAGTCTCCTTCAGTTTCAGCATCTGAATTATAGGACATCCGGACTTCCGCCTTTCCTTTTTTTGAATTCTTTTTACGGTAATGGTCAATGATTTTACGTTTTAAAATTGAAATCAACCACGTCCGTTCACTAGCCTCACCTTTAAAATTAGCCATGGATTTGAGTCCCGCTAAAAATGTTTCGGAAATCAAGTCCTGCGCAATTTCCCTATTATTTACACGGGTTATCGTGTAATTAAATAAGTAATCGGAATATAGGGACACCCAATTATTAGGATCAAGTTGGTGTTTTGGCATTTGCTTATTTAAAAGTTATTTCAAAAATAGGCAAAAATAATAATACAACATCCCCATTTACTTTGTTGCACTAATTACATAATATCCAAAATCTTTCATGTGTAAACCACTTAAAAGTGCATAAAAAGACCCTTTTAGATTATGCAGACTTTCTTTTTTTATAGGTTGAAAGCTGAATACTTTCTTTAGAATAAAACTAAGGATTGCAAAAGGCACATGTAATACAGAAGGTGCAACTCTCATTGAAACATTATCAAAGGTAATGTCTTTAAACCCAACATCTTTAAGTAAGGTTTTATAATGGTCTCTAGTTTCTAATTTTTCAAGACTCCAATGACTACATAGTCGGTTATAAGCATATTTACCACCTTTACAAAGGTGTTTAGGATCTTTCTTTAGAAATGCATCAGCAATTACTAAGCGTCCTCCAGGTTTAAGAACTCGGAAAGTTTCTTTTATTGAGTTTCTGCTATGACCAGAATGACAGAAACTTTCAATTGCGACTGCAGAATCAAAGCTATTTGACCTAAATGAGATGTCATTGTAGTTTTCTTTTAGGATGATACCATTTTTACCTTTCAGTAACTTGTTTCCTTCCTTTAATTGAAAATCTGATAAAGTAACTCCGTAAGCAATCATTTTTTTATGACGCTGTAAAGCAAAACGCATAGTGCTGCCCATGCCACAACCTAAATCAATAAGTCGATGCTTTTTAGAATTTATATTTAGTCGTTTTATTACTTGATGATTCATTTCATTGAGCATAGAATCACGCTTTAAAGGATTTGTTTTAAAAGGAATAAAATAGCCAAAATGCATATTGTAGTCCTTACTCCAAAATTCATAATCTTCAGTTGCTTCGTTGTAGAAATCTGTGATTTCTATTTTGTTTTGTTCTGAGTAGAAGCTTTGTGGTATGGATTGTGTTTTCATAGTTTATGAATTGTTAAAATTATTGTTAGTTTGGTTTCAGAATAGTTTTCCTTGATTTGCTCCTTCCTCTGAAGAAGAGAAAGAGATTTAGAAACAGAATGACCCCCAAGTAAATTGTAAAACCACCTATTTTCTTACTTAAAATCTCCATAAGTGTTTGGTAACTCATTTCATTATTTTGATAGTAGTAAATTTCCATTATGTATAAAGCGAAGCCAATATTTATTAAATAGAAACCAATTTCAAACAACTTGTTTGTTGCCAAAGCAATGTCTTCTTTTCGTTTAAAGATGTCTATCATAAATAACCTTCCATTTTTGAAGAGCATCTTGGAAATATAGATAGTTAGAGTTATTACTATTGGCAAATAAATAATGTAACCGATAATGATTTTTGAATTTTCCATGATTTATTGATTTTGAATTTTAGTCTTTGTGAGTTGTTTTAACCAAAAAATATTATTGTAATGCAAAACTGCTAGCAGTAAAATGATTCTACCAAGAGTAGTTCCTAAAGAGCTAATCATGTCTGCTAAAGAAGTTAGATCTTGCCAATAAGCAATTGTTATTACAGCATAGCCGATATTTGTTAGATAATAACCAACTAACAAAATTTTGTTAACACTTTTTGCAAGTTCCACATTTCCATTAAATAGGTTTAATAAGAATACTTCACCATTTTTATATACTAACCAGCCAATTATTATCATTATGAAGCATATAATTGGAAGGTATATACTGTATGTGATTATATTGTAATTCATTTTATATATTTTAAACTTTCAGAAAAAATTGAAAGTATTATCAAAAAAAATTATTTTATCAATTTAAAGACGGATTTAGTCAACCAGTTTTGTTTTTGCTCCACCAATTTGTTCATTAAACTATCTAGGTCTTGTGTTAGGGTGTTCAGGGCTTTTGTTTGCTTAATTAGTTCTTTTGTTTTTTCAGTACCATCATCTTTAATAGAAGATACGTCTTCAAGTACTTTAATAACTGGTTTAATTTCTCGTCGGCTACGTTCTTTAGCAACAATACGTGCCAATTCCTGTACATCTTTCTCAGTAGTAAAAAACTCTTTGCGCTCACCAGAAATTAAAACTTTGGTTACAATTCCCCAATCCATCAATTGTCTTAAATTCATGCTGGTATTACCTCTAGAAATTTTAAGATCTTCCATGATATCTTCCATAGAAAGTGGTTGTGTAGAAATAAAAAGGAGTGCTTGTATCTGTGCCATCGCTTTATTAATGCCCCATAGAGAACCTAAACCTCCCCATGTACTGATAAACTTCTCTTTGGCTTCTTGATATTCCATATAACAAATATATAAAATATTTTAAACTTTCAATAATTATTGAAAGTTTATTTTATTTGTAAATGAATATGATCATCATGTCGAACTGCTTGGCATCCATGAAATCTAATCTTGGATTCGTTTTCTAAACTCAAAGAATGTTTTAAATATGGCTCAATAAATAACTTTTGAGTTTCAGATATAAAAACAAGGGATTTAAGTAATGAAGTTGTAGATTTTTTATCTATCTGTAAGTCGCTACTTAAACCAAATGATAAATATTTTGTGAAATCATATTGCCAGTACCCTTGATTAATGCAACGATTTGTTGTTGGGTTCTCATCATTCACATATACTCCATAACCAGAAATAGAAGGTTTTTTATTTGTGGATTCTCCATTTTTATCAAAATACATAAAACTCAAATCAATCTTTTTACCATCGTTATGACTTAAATGTGGTTATAAAGGGAAGCCATCAAAAAAAGGAAAATTTGCATCTAAATAAGTGATTTTTGTTTCACTGGCTTTTGAAGCTTCAAGTAATACTATTTTTAATTTTGGTTTTACATAATTCCTAAATGCTAATGGGTAAAACCAATTTTTGGTTTCTAAATTAGTATTAAACCATGGCAATTGTTCTCTGCCAAAATGAGATGCAATTGGCGGGATTAATATGAGGTTAAATAAGAGATAAGTGATACTGAATACATATCGTTTTTTCCAATTTTTTATACTTGAGATTAAAATTGAAATTAACCAGATTAGTCCTCCAACTTGAGTAATAGCTGTTAAAAGAACGATAATTAATAGGTGCCCGATTAGTTTCAAAATAGTCATAAAACCTAAACGCTAAATGGACTCCCTTATTTTGATTATATAATCTTAAAAATTTGCAGAAACTATGATATTTGGTTTTTCGCCTTGGTTTAATCTTCTGTTATTTATAAATGCTGAACATTCTAGAATTGCTTCAAGAATATCTGGATTATTGTCTTTTATAAACTTTCCATGCTTAATATTAATGACTAATGACTCTTCAATTTCATTTGCCAAATCCTCTACACAATCTATCCAAGCATCCATGTTTTCACCATAATAGTCTGGAAAATTCATTTCTTTTTTGAAGATGATATGAAATGATTTCCAATCCTTTATTTTCTTTCCATTTATATTAAAGACGATCATAATTAATTTTTCATCAACCCCGCCCGCCTTAACAAAGCCTCTGGTTTTGGCTCTTGTCCTCTAAACTTTTTATACAATGTCATCGGATTATCAGTGCCACCCTGAGAGAGAATATGAATTTTAAATTTATTAGCAACGTTTTTATTAAAAATACCTTCTTCCTTAAAATACTCAAAAGCATCAGCGTCTAAGACTTCTGCCCATTTGTAACTATAGTAGCCAGAAGAATACCCACCTTGAAAAATATGAGCAAAAGAAGTACTCATGCAATTCTCGCTAACATCGGGGTAGAGGTTTGTGCCTTCAAATGCTTCAGCTTCATGGTTCTTTACATCTGTTATTTCTGAAGGCTTAATACCATGCCAGGACATATCAAGAAGTCCAAAGCTCAACTGTCTTAAGGTTTGCATGCCTTCTTGAAAGGTTGCTGCGGCTTTAATTTTTTCTATGAGTTCCATTGGTATGACTTCACCAGTTTCATAGTGTTTGGCAAACAGCTTTAAGGTCTCTTCCTCATAACACCAATTTTCTAAAATCTGGCTTGGCAATTCTACAAAATCCCAATACACACTCGTTCCTGATAGGCTTGGGTATTTGGTGTTTGCGAGCATGCCATGCAAGGCGTGACCAAATTCGTGGAATAAGGTTGTCACTTCATTAAAAGTTAATAGCGAAGGTTTGCTTTTTGTCGGTTTTGTAAAATTACAGACAATAGACACGTGAGGACGTTCATTGACTCCATCTTTAATCATTTGGGGTTTGTAGGATGTCATCCAGGCACCGTTACGTTTTCCTGACCTTGGGAAAAAATCTGCATAGAAGATTGAAACTAGTGCACCAGTTTCATCTAAAACTTCGTATGTCATGACTTCTTCATGATATTTGTCAATGGTGTCTGTACGCTTAAATTGGAGTCCAAATAGTTTTTCAGCTACTGTAAAAGCCCCATCAATAACATTCTCTAATTTAAAGTAGGGCTTTAGTTGTTCATCATCCAAATCGAACAGTTTTTGTTTCAATTTTTCAGAATAATAAGCCCCATCCCATTTTTGTAAAATCTTTATACCGTCTTTTTCTTTTGCAAAATCCGAAAGTGTCTGGAATTCCTCTATTGCAGCAGGCTTAGCTTTATCTAACAATTCATTTAAAAATGACTCAACCTTTTCTGGTGTTTCTGCCATGCGTTCTTCTAAAACAAAATGCGCATGTGTTTTATAACCTAACAATTGCGCGCGTTGAAATCTTAGATTTGCAATTTTTAATACAATATCTTGATTGTCTAACTCATCATTTTGGAATCCTTTTCTGCCGAATGCTTTAGATAATTTTTCTCGTAATGCTCTATTGTCCGCGTAGGTCATAAAGGGGATATAGCTTGGGTAATCTAATGTGATTATCCAGCCTTCTTTATCCTTAGACTCTGCCAATTGCTTTGCGGCTTCCTTGGCACCATCAGGTAAACCCGAAACATCTTTTTCGTCAGTGAGGTGCATTTCAAAACGATTGGTTTCTGCTAAGATATGTTCACCAAACGTCAATTTTAGCTTGCTTAATTCTTTGTCAATGGCTCTTAACTTCTCCTTTTTATCCTTAGGAAGATTCGCGCCATTTCGAGAAAAGCCTTTATACTTTTTGTCCAATAAAGTGGATTGTTCCGTAGTTAAATTAAGTTGAGGTTTTAGTTCATAGACCGCTTTAACGCGTTTAAATAATTCTTCATTTAAGGTGATGTCGTTACTAAACTCGGACAATAATGGTGAAACTTCTTGAGCAATTTTCTGAATGTCATCATTAGTTTCAGCCGAATTAAGGTTGAAGAAGATACTCGATATCCGATCTAGTTCTTCACCAGAGTAATCTAATGCCTCAATCGTATTTTCAAATGTAGGTGCGTCGTCATTTGAAGTAATAACATCTATTTCAACCTTTGCTCTTTTAATAGCTTCTTTGAAAGCGGGCATAAAATCTTCCGTTTTTATTTTGGAAAATGGCGCTGTGTTGTATGGTGTGTTGAATGTGTTATTTAGAATATTCATTTCTATTATGCTTTTTTGTAATCAATAAGTGTTTGATTATGTTCATTAATAAGAGTCAAGTTCCCATCGGTTGATAATTTGTATACCCAACCCAAAGGCGAATCTAAAATTTCAAAGATTTTATGATTGTCATTTTCTTTTACTAGTTTAAGTTGCTGTAGTCTATGTTCTCTTTGCAAGTAAATATTGTCATCCGACATAATTGAGAATTGAAAATATTCAACACGCTCATTGGGTACATCTTTAAAATGTTGTGTAACCCACCTGCCAATAACCGATTTCAAATCTAAGGTGTTAAGTAATTGCTGTTTTTTGTATGACTTTAAAAGTGACTGAGAAATATTTGACTCTTCGTAACTCTTCAACTTTTCTAAAAGCTCGGGGTAAATGGAGTCTTGATTAAAAACGGAATAATTATAAAAGTTTCCAATTATTGATTCTAGTTGATAGCCAGGGAAATTATGCATCTTCCCTGTTGCTTTTTGCTGTGCAATAATTAAAGGCCAAAAATCCAAATTGTATTGTGCAATTTGATTATGAGTAAGATTTAATGCTGGAGCACTTGGATTTGATTTAAAAATTGAAGTGTCATATTTCTCAAAATACAACGCAGATTTTAGCATGCCGATAAAACAAAGAGAGTCATATTCAATTTCATTTTTAGCGTTCATTACAACATTTTGGTCATAACTCCTTAACTGATTCCAATACTGAAAATAATCCTCATTATTTTTTAATTCTGGTACTTCTGATATAAATTCCTCAATCGGAAAATTAGGTTTGTCATTACTAGAACACCCAAAAATCAGATGAATTAAAAACATGAATACCAATAAGTGCCTCATCATTATCTATAGGAAATTTAAAAATGGATTGTTACTATCGCCAACAACCTCCTTTTTGGTTGAAACTATTTCAAACCCTTAGCAGAATCTATTACCTTGGCTTTAAGACCTTCTTTATAGACCATAATCTTGTCTAAAACACATTGATCTGAACTACCAATGATTTGAGCCGCTAAAATACCAGCGTTTTTAGCACCGTTTAAAGCGACAGTTGCCACAGGAACACCCCCGGGCATTTGAAGAATGGATAACACAGAATCCCAACCGTCAATAGAATTACTACTTTTTACAGGTACGCCAATGACAGGTAACGGAGATAAGGAAGCCACCATTCCTGGTAAGTGGGCAGCACCTCCAGCACCAGCAATAATTACTTTAATGTCTCTGGTATGTGCATTTTTACTGAAGTCAAATAATTTTTCTGGAGTGCGGTGTGCAGACACAATATCCACTTCCACTTCAATATCAAAACCTTTTAGGATATCAATAGCATCTTGCATCACAGGCAAATCACTCTTGCTTCCCATTATTACAGCTACTTTACTCATTTTGTGTTAATTACTTTAATTGATTTTTTTACGTCCTCAGCAATGGCCCTTGCTTTATTAATATCACTATCTACTATAGTAACGTGTCCCATTTTTCGGAACGGACGCGTCTGTTTTTTGCCATAAATATGTGGTGTTACACCGTCCATATTCATTATGCTTTCAATATTTTCATAAACCACATCTCCAGTATGGTTTTCAGCTCCGACCAGATTTACCATAACACCTGCAACAGTACTTTCTGTTTTACCAAGCGGTAAATTTAAAATGGCTCTTATGTGTTGTTCAAACTGATCTGTGTAACTCCCTTCAATACTGTAATGACCAGAGTTGTGTGGTCTTGGTGCAACTTCATTCACTAAGATATTATCATCTTTTGTTTGAAACATTTCTACAGCCAATAAACCTACATGTTGAATGGCATTTGCAACTTTCAGAGCTACATCGGTTGCTTTTTGTGCAATTTCATCAGGGATTCTGGCAGGGCAAATCACATATTCAACCTGATTGGCTTCTGGGTGGAATTCCATTTCTACAACTGGATACGTTTTAACTGAACCACTTTCGTTTCGAGCTACGATGACTGCAAGTTCATTTTCAAAAGGGATCAGTTCTTCGGCAATACATTCTACATTCAGAAGGTCATTTAAATCACTGAGATTTCTAACAATCTTCACACCATTACCATCATAGCCAAAGCGTGTACTTTTCCAAACAAATGGTAGACTTAGGCCACCATTTGATAAGGCATCTTTAATTTCTGAAGTATACGCAAACCTATGAAATGGTGCTGTCGGGATATCATGATCGGTATAAAACAGTTTCTGTGTCGCTTTATTCTGAATGGTCCTCAGTGTTTTTGAAGATGGAAACACTTTTTTGCCTTCGTCCTCCAAAGTTTCAAGAGCATCAACATTTACATTTTCTATTTCAATGGTCAAAACATCAACGGTTCTACCGAATTGAAGCACCGAGTCGTAATCTAAGATATCTCCTTTAATAAATTCGTCACAAGCCAATCGGGCAGGAGCTTCTTCACTAGAATCCATGACTTTGGTGTAAATGTCAAATTTTCTAGTAGTGTAGAGCATCATTTTGCCAAGCTGTCCACCACCTAAAATTCCGAGTTTAAAATCTGAAGAAAAATGATTCATTGAAGCAATAAAAGGTCTTTTGATTATCAATCACAAAAATACGTTTAATAATACAGTCCTTCAAAATTAGAAATGAAAAATCGCTAATCCCCAATCTATTGATTATCTTTGCGTTTTTAAAATTATAACCATTGCTGAAACTTCACGATTTACATTTTAAACCATTTATAAATACTAAGGAATTGGATGCCGCTGTGCAAAACATGGTAGATGCAATTTCTAAAGACCTAAAAGATGAGATGCCAGTATTTGTAGGTATTCTTAATGGGTCTTTTATGTTTGTAAGTGATTTTGTGAAGAAATACCCTCACCCATGCGAGGTCACGTTTATAAAATTGGCTTCTTATGAAGGCTTAAAATCTTCAGAAGATATTCAACGTTTAATCGGTTTAACTCAAGATTTAACGGGGAGAACAGTGGTTATTTTAGAAGATATCATAGACTCTGGGAATACTTTGGCAGAAGTACATCGCATTTTTAAGAATGAAAATGTAAAACAGCTTTTAATAGCCACATTGTTTTACAAACCAGAAGCCTATAAAAAAGATTTTAAATTACATTATGTAGGTATTGAAATCCCAGACAAATTTATTGTCGGTTACGGTTTGGATTATAACGGCCTTGGAAGAGATTTACCAGAAATATACCAATTAAAAACAACACAACACATGACTAATATCGTTCTATTTGGCCCTCCAGGTGCAGGTAAAGGAACACAAGCTAATTTTCTGAAGGAAAAATACGACTTGGTACATATTTCAACCGGAGATGTCTTTAGATATAATATTAAAAATGAAACTGCTCTCGGCATGTTGGCAAAATCTTATATGGATAAAGGACAATTAGTCCCAGACCAAGTGACGATTGATATGCTGAACAAAGAGGTAGAAAAAAATACAGATGCCAAAGGTTTTATCTTCGATGGTTTTCCAAGAACAGATGCACAAGCAAAGGCTTTGGACGAATTGATGGATAGCAAAGACTCTCAAATTAACGCTATGATAGCTCTTGAGGTTGATGATGAGGTGTTGGTAAAACGACTATTAGAACGAGGTAAAACAAGTGGTAGGCCTGATGATGCAGATGAAACTATTATTAGAAACCGTATTACTGAATACTATTCTAAGACAGCCATATTAAAAAATTACTATTCCGATCAAAATAAGTATTTTGGTGTTGATGGAGTAGGTAGTATTGAAGAGATAACAGAGCGTTTAAGCAAAGTAATAGATAAAATATAAGTAATCATGGATTTTGTAACTTCGGAAATGGGATTGATCTTCTGGACTATTTTCGGTCTACTAATTCTCGCTTTCCCTTTAATTGCATTAATCAGTATACTTAAGAACAACTTTAGGGGTAATGAAAAGTTCATTTGGATTTTGGTTGTTTTGTTTTTGCCTGTTCTAGGCTCATTACTTTACTTCATTATTGGTAGATCGAAACGCATCAAATAAACGCTTAAACAAATACACATTAAACAATTTAGATGACTGAAGGTAATTTTGTCGATTATGTAAAAATGCACGTCACTTCTGGTAACGGAGGCAAAGGGTCTGCGCATTTACATCGTGAAAAGTATATTGCCAAAGGCGGTCCGGATGGTGGTGATGGTGGTCGGGGAGGTCATGTTATTGTTAAAGGAAATTCAAACCTCTGGACACTGATCCATTTAAAATATAAACGACATATAAAAGCTGGTCATGGTGAGCATGGTAGCAGTGGTAGAAGCACCGGTGGCGATGGGGAAGATGCTTATGTTGAGGTGCCTTTAGGTACCGTAGTTAGGGATACAGAGACCAACGACATTTTATTTGAAATCACTGAGGATGGTGAAGAGAAAATAGTCGCTGAAGGCGGTATGGGAGGACGTGGAAATTGGCATTTTAAAAGTTCTACAAACCAGACACCACGGTATGCTCAACCTGGGATTCCGCATGAAGAAAGAGATATTACCATTGAACTTAAAGTATTGGCTGATGTCGGCTTGGTAGGATTCCCAAATGCTGGAAAATCAACCTTGCTTTCAGTGTTGACTGCTGCAAAACCAAAAATTGCAGACTATGAATTTACAACGCTTAAGCCTAATTTAGGCATTGTGCAGTATCGAGATTTTCAATCGTTTGTTATGGCTGATATTCCCGGGATTATTGAAGGAGCAGCAGAAGGCAAAGGATTAGGGCATTATTTTCTAAGACATATTGAACGTAACTCCATCCTACTTTTTTTAGTTCCTGCAGATGCAAAAGATATTAAGGAACAGTACGATATTCTTTTGGATGAACTGAAAAGGTATAATCCTGAAATGTTAGACAAAGAACGTTTATTGGTGATCTCTAAGTCAGACATGTTGGATGATGAGTTAAAATCTGAAATGAAGCAAGAGTTGGATAAACAACTGCCTTTAGACTATATGTTCATTTCATCTGTTGCACAACAAGGACTTCAGGAACTAAAGGATAAACTTTGGAAATTATTGAATGATTAGATTTTTAAGTCTATGAAACAAGACATTAAAAATATTGTTGAGTATAGCAATAACAAGAGAAGTAAGTTCTTTGGGTTATTTATTCAGTTTCTTATCATACTTTCAGTTATTACGTTTTCTTTAGAAACGTTACCAAATTTATCTGCTGAGAATCGCCAACTATTAAATGCTATTGAAATCTTCTGTGTCATTGTATTCTCAATAGAATATATTCTTCGGATATATGTTGCAGAACGCAAATTCAAATTTATTTTCAGCTTTTTTGGACTCATCGATTTATTTGCAATTTTGCCTTTTTATCTTTCTTTCGGGATAGATTTAAGATCATTGCGATTACTAAGACTTTTAAGATTATTTAGACTATTAAAGTTAGTGCGTTATAATAGGGCTATGCTCCAGTTTACCAAGGCCATGTTAATGTCTAAAGAGCAAATCATACTTTTTATGGGTGTGACCTTAATACTGATTTATTTCTCAGCAGTTGGCATTTATTATTTTGAAAATGAGGCTCAGCCAGAACATTTTTCGTCTATTTTCGACAGCCTTTGGTGGGCCATTATCACCCTCACAACTGTGGGCTATGGGGATGTTTATCCCATAACAATTGGTGGAAGAATGTTTACCTTTTTTATTCTTTTAATTGGTCTTGGTATTGTTGCTATTCCTACAGGTATCATTTCTTCATCATTGACCAAGGTCGTCGAAGAAGAGCCAGAGAATTCCTTTAAAAAGTAAATCTTCTAAATTTCATATCTTTAAATAAAAAAGGTATGAAACGAATTATTGCTCCAATACTATTACTTCTTCTTGTGTCTTGCGGGGTGGCAGTCACTTATGACTATGAAAAATCTACTGACTTTTCTCAATACAAGACCTATAACTATTTCACAGATATTACCTCTGGCTTAAATGAATTAGATGAGAGGCGACTTTATGCTGCAATTGATGAAAAGTTGCAATCCATGGGGTTGCAAAAATCTGAAACACCTAGTTTTAATATCGATATTAAAACCCAAGAATTAATTGACACTAATAGAAACACAATTGGTGTTGGATTAGGTGGCACTGGAAGATCTGTCGGTGGTCGTGTCTCGGTTGGTATTCCGATAGGAAGCACTCGCATGTCTCGCAATATATTTATTGAGTTTGTTGATGATTCTAAAACAGGCTTATTTTGGCAAGCGATTGCTGAAGATCGTTACAGCCAAAACAC
The DNA here is from genome assembly GCF_046720935.1 of Winogradskyella sp. A3E31. NCBI lineage: Bacteria > Pseudomonadati > Bacteroidota > Flavobacteriia > Flavobacteriales > Flavobacteriaceae > Winogradskyella > Winogradskyella sp. A3E31. Next base: position 84,340 of record NZ_JBHNWH010000010.1, on the reverse strand, counting down.
AACTCCTGAAAAACGTGAAGCTGAATTAAAAGCTTTAGTAGAGAAAGTCTTTAGTCGCTATCCGCCTAAATAGGTTTTTTCAATTTTAATAGTATTCTAACATTCATCATTCCTATTTAGAGTTATCGTTTTGTAATTTTAGATTCTTAATTAAAAAGATAAAAAATGCAGAATTTAAAAGATAAAGTAGCACTTATTACAGGCGGTACAAAAGGAATTGGTTATGGAATAGCAGAGGCTTTGCTAAATCAAGGATTACGCGTTGTAATTACAAGTCGTGATGATGCTTCAGCAAAAGCAGCATCAAAAGAGTTGGCTTCAAAAACGAATACTGAAGGTAAAATCATAGGGGTAGAAGCAGATGTCAGACGATTAGAAAGTCAAGAAAAAGCGGTTAAGTCGGCTATAGATGCTTTTGGTTCTGTTGATGTGGTCATTGCTAACGCAGGTTTGGGTCATTTTGGTAGTATTGAAGATTTAACTTCCGAACAATGGAATGCGGTAATAGACACTAATCTTACAGGTGCTTTTAATTCAATTAAAGCTAGTGTTGATGCACTAAAGAATTCTAAAGGCTATTATATTACCATTTCTAGCTTAGCAGGGACAAACTTCTTTGCGGGTGGTTCTGCATACAATGCAAGTAAGTTTGGCGTAACAGGCTTTACCCAAGCTGTGATGTTAGATTTAAGAAAGTATGGTGTAAAAGTGAGTACTATTATGCCAGGTTCAGTTTCTACACATTTTAACGGTAATGAGCCAAGTGAAAAGGGGGCATGGAAAATTCAAATTGAGGACATCGGCAAATTAGTTGTGGATTTGTTGCAAATGAACTCAAGAACCTTACCTAGTAAAATTGAAGTACGACCTACAACACCACCAAGTAAATAGTATGTATAGCGTTAATATTCAGTTAATCTAGTTCATAAGAGGTGGAATTGTACGTTTCTTTATGGAAACTAATTCAATCATTATGAAAAAATATTTTATTATTACTACGTTTTTAATTGCGCTTTGTACAACCTTCACTTATGCTCAATATACTATTGAGCCACCAAAAGGCTATTCTCAAGATATCGGAAACATGATTTCCATGCTCGATAATCTAAAAGGTCGAGTAGAACGTAATGTTAGCAATTTAGATGTAGAAGGCACTGACTTTTTGTTGGATGAAAACGCTAACTCCCCTGGAGCTATAATTTATCATTTGGCAGCGACGGAAGCCTATTACCAAGTTTATACATTTGAAGGTCGTCAGTTTAACAAAGAAGAAGAAAAAATGTGGGGAACGGCATTGAGTTTAGGAGAAAAAGCAAGAAGTGAATATAAGGGTAAGCCAATTGATTATTATCTAGACATTTTTGATAAAGTGAGAGCTAAAACCAAAGCACTTTTAAAAGAAAAAGATGATGAATGGTTTGCAGAGAGCAATGGTACTATGTCTAATCATTGGGCGTGGTTTCATGTTATGGAGCATCAAGCCAATCACATGGGGCAACTCGCTCTAATTAGAAAAAGAATATAAAAGAAAAGAGGCGAGAAATCGCCTCTTTTTTTAATCAACGCTTATTCTAATGCCTTCAGAATGACTACTAAACTCTGGGGCATACATACTTTGAATGGTGCTAATGCCATTACTCATGTTACCAGAGTTGTTAACTCTTAGGTCATATTCAAATACAAAAACCCCTTTAGGTAAATAGTCGATAAAGAAATTGGTGGCGGCATCTTTGGTACTTTCATAATAGCCTAAACCATCTTGCCATTTGTATTGGGACAAAACGTTTATCGGTTCTAACCCTGATGCTCTCATGTCCTTGAGGTGCACAAATTCCATTGGGCGGTCTGATCGCAACTCTATCCTTACACGGATAAGATCACCAACATTTAAATTTGAATTTTCATTAATTGCTGTCAATATCTCTCCTGTATCTCCATTGGTCTTTTTAAAAAGTTTTTTAGACAGTTTTAAAGGTGTTTCAGCAGAGGTAATCTTATCTAAATCTTCAAAGTATTGCCAATACAATGCTCCCCAAGCAATACCATCATTGGTTTTGGAAATGGTGACTTCTGCTTTTTCTGAAGTGATGTCGCTTCCTGTCCAAGACGTTTTGTAATAGCCTGTGCCTGCTTCAATTTTTGAATCCTTTAATGTTTCTTTTGTAATCGTTTCATCACCAACTGTAACTTCAACCATTTCGGACACGTCCAGCCAATCACTTCCTTGCAATAGCAATGCATAGACGGCTTCTGTAGTCGCCTTAGTGGTTTTCCATTGATTGGTCTGTTTATTTTTTAATAACCAAATTTTAAGATTGTCTATATCTTCAAGATTTTCTGATGCACTTTGAATGCTCGACCCAACTTCTGAAAAGGCTTCAATAATTAAAGCTTGCGTTTCTATCGGAGCTTGGTGCCAATACAAGGAATTGGTGTTTTCTTTCCAATACATGCCTAATTCTTCAGACGTAATACTATTTTCTTTTAGCGCTATTATTATCTTATTAGAAATAGATTGCTTATTCGCCCTGTGTGTGACCAATGTCATTAATCCTTTGGCATAAAGTGATCTTTCTAGCCAGTATTTTTCAATCTGCCCTAAATAATAATCTTGAATGGATATATTTTCACTCGATGCTTTTATTTCAGGATAAAAACTTCTTGTATATAAATAGTGCAACTGCATATAAGATAAATGGTCGGTACTTAAATCAGCTTTACTATCGTATTTTCTAATGTCTTTATACTCTTTTATGAATTCAGTATCTAAATAAGAAATCGCCTTTTCAACCATAACCATTTCCTCTTTATTTAAGCTAACTCCTAATTTTTCCAAATGGCCAAACCCTGAAATGATATGCTGAGTGATATAACGGTTGGCGCGACCTCCATTAAACCATGGCCAAGCACCTGACGGTAATTGATTGTTTTTTAACTTTCTTAATGCAATGGTCAACTCATTTTTCATGTGGTTGAGGTCAAACAACAATCCGATTCTCTTTTTCTGCTCAGTTTCGGATTGTGCATCTCGTAACCAAGGGGTTTCTTCAATAAGCAATTGTTTTATATCTTGATTTTTTTCTAAAGCACTTATTAAATCATCCTGACTTGCCCATTGTTTAAATACAGCTTCAATTTTAGGGTTTGAGTTAACAATGTGTTGAGCTAAGGCGTTGGAATAATATCTTGCAAAAGTTTGCTCATTGCACTCATAAGGATATTCCATTAAATATGGTAAAGCTTGTACGGCATACCAAGCAGGGTTTGAAGTCATCTCCAAGGTCAACTTGTGGTGCTTGAGGCTACTCGAAGACACATTTGAGCTATCATCATTTGGCACTTCGAGACCCTCAGTGCCCAAATTAGCCAGCTTGTCTAAAGTGAATGTTTTAGTCTGATTAGATCTTACCCACATTGGTAAAGTTTCCGTCACCAACATACGATTAGATAAAACTGGAAGTACATTTTGCTCACCATCGCTGAACTGCTGACCTTTATCAAAATCAATAGTCGTTGCGGTAATCTTAAATTGTATGACTGATATATCTTTTGGTATTAATAATTTCCAGCTAACTTGTGTATTCCCATTTGCTTCGATAGTAAATTCTCTATCGGTCAATTCAGACATTACCGTGTAGGCCTTATCAAGCTCGCCTGAGATAATGGTCAAATTCTTCCCTGTCAGTGGATCTTTTAATTCCAACCTTGCTATACCCGGAAGTGTTTTATCAGTAATATTTGAAATCTTAGTACTGATAGAAATCTGATCTCCTTCCCTTAAAAATCGTGGAACATTTGGGATGACCATCAATTCTTTTTGGGTGACAGTTTCAAACTGTGCAACCGTACTTTCTAATGTTTTAGTATGTGCTAAGAGTTGTAATTTCCACCACGTTAAAGCTTCAGGAGCTTTAAAATTAAAACTGACATTGCCATCTTTATCCGTTTGCAATTGTGGAAAGAAGAAAGCCGTTTCCTGAAGATTTTTGCGTGGGATGATTTTTTGATTTTCTGAACTGGTTATTTGGTTATTGGGTACCATCTTAATTTTTTTAGATAAAAACTCATATTCTAGACTATCTAAATCTTGGGAAGTTGTGAATTTTTCATCGTTTGAAAAAGGTATAACCTCACTTTCGGATTCTTCAACTATAGACATTTCATTCATAGCAACTGCAGTAACAGTTCCCCTGTAATAGTTTTTGTTTTTATAGTTTTTTCCAAAATAAAGCCCAAACCAATTCAATTGGTCAAAAGATTGATACGGATAGTTACCTACTTGTTTAAAATCATTAAACTGTCTAAATGTTGTGGTATTAAAACTTTGTTGACCTCGCGATTGTAATCTGCTGTAATAATTCTGTTGCCGAATTGGATTGAATGTCCATTGATGTGGCTTAAATTCATCCAAAGACATATCGTACATGCTTGCCAGAAGCTCTGCAGTGACCTTATCACCTTGAGGCCCTTTTATTTTAAAACTCCACGTTTCATCTTGTCCAGGTTGTAGTTTATCTCTAAAGGTCGCCACTTCAATATCTAAATCTGTTTTTGGATATGGCACGTTGACGTTAATTTTAGAACCTGTGTAATCATTAAAAACTGCAAAGTGATAATGCACAACGAAGCCGCCCAAATCTTTTTCGTTTACCGGAATTTCAATCTGTTTTTTAGAATTATTCAACTCGTGAATTTGGGTGTCTATAATCTTCCCACCTTTTTCAATGTCTAATGTCACAAACATAGGTTCTGCGGCAGAACCAAAAGTGAGAACAGCGGTTTCACCAGTTTTATATTGTGTTTTGTTTAATTGAATGTCGAAGAGCTGATTATCAGCAACAGTCTCGTCATTATTACTATAGACATTCAAATAGGTTTTGTCCTTTACTGTTTGTCCAAACTTGTCTTTACTTTCTAACTCAATAATGTATTGTCCAGATTCCCAATTTTTGAAACGGTCAACATTGATTTTTTTTGATGTTTTGGTATTGAAATCAGATTCAAAAACTAGTTTGCCCTTTTCCCAATTGGTCATTAAATGTTCATTCTCATAAGCATCAAGAGGAAAAAGGGTTTTAAATTCTTGTTCAGTTAGACTTTGATAATCTGGAGCATTCCATGGTCGTGGTCTTAAAACAGTTTCTGGTGCTTGTAGTTTATAAATTTTTAATGTTCCAGAGGCAGGGACATATTCACCATTTAAGTTTTTAGTATCAATACTGATGTCGAGCTCTTTAGTTGATTTATTGAACTGTTGAGGTGCTTCAATGGTTGCAGTTAAAGCGTGATATCCAACTCGGACAATCTGTGTTGCACTTCGGGTTTCGCCATTAATATCAGTAACATCAGCTGTAACTTCATACTCAAAAACAGGAAGGTTTTCCTTGTTAACAGTGTCATCAGGTAAGGCTTTGAATTGTATATCAAATTCACCTTTAGCATTAGTTACAGTTTCACCATATGTAATTTCTTGAGGTGCTGAGTTAAAATATGGACTCCGCCAATAGTACCAACGTGGCATCCTGACGATTCGTTTTACACGATAAACCACTTTTGCATCAGAGATTGTGCTTCCTACAAATGCTAAAGCTTCACCTTTTATGGTAACGCTATCATTGACTCTATAAGTCTCTGTGATGGGTTTGAAAGTGGCTTCAAATTTTGGGCGTTTGTATTCTTCCACCGAAAAATAATGATGACCCGTACCAGATACGTCGGACTCAACACGTATATAATAGTTGCCCGTTAAACCACTTGAAGGAATAATAAACTCGCCATGAAAAGACCCGAAATCGTTTGTTACCACTTCTAAAGACGACACCTTTTCACCATTGACATTATGCAGGCTTACCTTAGCCTTGTTTTCTTCTAAAACTGAAGTTTTATTATCTAGAGTTTTAGTAATGATGCCTTTAAAATAAACTGTTTGCCCTGGACGATAAATACTTCTATCTGTAAATAGATGGGTGTTGTACAGAGTTTTATTGTTTTGTGGTTTATTGTAACTCCTGTTAATGTAATAGTCACCAAAAAACCCTGTGTCAGAGCTGGTTATTATTTTAAATGAAATGTTTCGGTAGTAAGATGTCGTTTTATCAAAAACAAACTGCCCTTTAGAATTGGTGTTAAACGTCTTTGTATGGTATTGACCTGATCCGTTTCTTCTATATTTAGCTTCGACTGTAAGGTTTGATAAAGGCATTCCATTATTTCGGTTGATGACTTGAAATGTCACCTCCTCGTCAGTATTATGCTCAATTAGAGCTATATTGGTTGCCTGAATATGTGTTGCTGAAAAGACCTCTTCTTCAGTATTTGTGTCTGCTTTTATAAGATACAGGCCATTCTCAAGGTTTGTCAATACAATTTCAGTACTGTGTGTTTGGTAGTCCCCTTCGTTTCTTAAGTCCGCTTTCCAAGAGTGGATAGCCTTCAATTTTGAAAAAAATCGCATTTTTTCTTCGGGACGGTATAGGTCGTCGTATGCTTTTAATTGAGAATGTGAAACCTTGAAGATATTAAAATCAAGAGTTTCAAGATTTTTATAGGTCACTAAAACACGTGAAGGTTTATCAATGGGGATGTAAGCCTCAGCTTTAATTTGGACAGCATGTTGAAGAATTTGTTCTTTCAGAATAGCACATTTTTTGGCTGCATCACTTTTAGGAAATGTTTTAATAACTGTATCGCAAATACTTAATGCCTCTTTAAGTTTCCAACGGTGTTCGTCGTTGTCATTTGCAGCGTTAAAAGTGTTTCCTTGCTTTTGGTATAGTTTGGCAATTTCAAACTGGTAAAGCCCCGAAGTGACTTCGTTAGAAATAACGTCTGATGCCTCAATAAGACTTGTTAGTAAGAGGTCATCCTTGTTTGGGAAAACTGCTTTATTGTAAACAAAGTTCATGCGTTCAACATCAGCAGTTACAAATGCTCTCGCTGTTTTGTTCTTTCTGTGAAAACGTAAGAGACTTTGATAGATTTTTAGTGCATTCAATTGAAGGTTTATCGAATCTTTTGAAGAGATATCAAGATCAATGAATGTTTCATTACTCGATAAGTACTTGGGGTCGTTGATCTTAAATTGATAGGCTGGCTGCGAAATAGTATTTTCGTCTGTTTTGTAAAAATCAAGCGCATTATGGTTGAGTAAATCAAATAATGTTGGACGATAGTCTTTAGAGCCTTCAACTTCAACAAGTAATGCTTCATAATCAGATAGGGGTTCTTGTTGTAACAGCAAGCCATTTTCTAATGACTTTTGATAGTAAATATGGATTTCCTTAAATAGCGTTTCTAAATCCCAAGTCCTAAAATCATCACTGACCTTTGCAGACGTTGTGCTTCTGTCATAAAAACGATAACGATTCTGTTTAAAGTATTGCCAATACATAGTGGCAAGCATATTTTCTAAAAGGTGTTTGGTCACCGTATCGCTATTCTCGATTTCAGTCTTAAAATTGTTAACGATAGTCAGTTGCGATTCTTCTTCTAAAATTTGTAGGTACTTACTCTGAAATAACAAGCTTTTAACACGTTGCACAGAACTGTTATCGGCTTTTGCTCGTATATATATGTGTTCAACGAGCTCGGCAGCAGATTTTGTTTTGCCATCTTTTTCTAAAGTTTCAACAGCTTTCCATTGTTCGGAGTAGTAATTGTCTTGGGCTTCAGAAAATTGAGCAAAGCAAATGAGCATAAGTATAGAGATGTAGTATTTCATGTATTGTAAGTTTTCCCTAATGTACCTTCAAAAGGCATTCCAAACCTATAAGAATTTAGGGATAATAACGTTTTGATGAGTGAAGTTACCAATTTTATGAGTGAGCTAGTATTAGGAAAATATAAAAATGGCATTTGTTTTGCTCCTAGAGGATAAGTATTATTTTTACAGACCCATGAAAAAATCTATTTCATTCTTATTTCTTTTTTTAATAACATCTATTGTATCAGCACAACAGCCTCATGATAAGGTTGAGCAATTGATAGAGGAAAAACAGTTTCAGAAAGCTGAAGACATTATGTCTGACTATGTTAGCAAACATCCAGATGATGCCAAAGCTATTGAGCTTTTGGGAGATGCTCATGGACACCAAAAAGACTGGGATAATGCAATAACTCAGTACGAAAAACTTACCAAGTTAGATTCTAAAAATGCTAATTACCATTATAAATATGGTGGTGCAATGGGTATGAAAGCGTTGAGCATTAGTAAAATTAGAGCGCTTGGGATTATAAATGATGTCAAGAGAGAATTCATACTAGCAGCAGAATTAGACCCGAAGCACATCGACACACGTTGGGCATTAGTGGAATTGTATATGTCCTTACCGGGAATTGTTGGCGGGAGCATGTCTAAGTCTTTGCGTTATGCAAACGAGTTGGAAAACCTGTCCAAAGTTGATGGGTATTTGGCCAAGGGATATATTTACGAATATGAGGATGAACCAGAAAAAGCTGAATATTATTATAAAATGGCTTTAAAAGTCGGTGGATCATTAACTTGTTTTGACAAGCTGACAAATCTCTATGAAACTCAAAAGCAACCAGAGAAAGCCATAGCAAACATAGAATCTGCCCAAAAGAAGCATCATAGAAATGCATTGCATTACCAAATAGGAAAGGTATGTGCAGATTACAATTTACAGTTAGACAAAGGGGAACTATGTCTAAAAACCTATATAGAAAACTACTCAGCTGCTGATGGTGTCCCTAAGGAATGGGCGTATTACCGTTTGGCTCAAATCTACAAGCACAAAAAAGAAAAGACCAAGGCTTTGGAGTATATTGATAAGGCCCTCGATATGAAGTCTGATTTTGAACAGGCTCTTGAAGAAAAAGAGTCTATACTTCAGATTTAATACTGTTATATTTTTAATTCACATGGAATAGGATTGGGCTTACCCGCCCTAAATTTTTGTTAATTATTTTAAATTAATAGTAATACTATTATATTTGCAAGTAAATAATTTAAAAATGATAAATTTACTTTCAAACTTAAAAATTGCTGTCCCTGACAAAATATTTATCAAGGATCCCGAATCTTCTGATTTGGGAAAGCGTATCATTCAGAATAGTATAGTTCTTATTGATGACATAGGCTTCGATAATTTTACATTTAAGAAGCTAGGAGCAAAGATTGGGTCTAACGAAAGTTCAGTTTATCGCTACTTTGAGAATAAACACAAACTTCTCCTTTATTTAACCTCATGGTATTGGGCTTGGATTGAATATCAACTAGTTTTTGCAACCCATAATATGACTGATACAGAGGAGAAACTTGTTAAGGCTATAGAAACAGTCACTAAGACAATTCAAGAGGATGTTACTTTTTCTCATATTAATGAAGTCAAGTTAAACACCATAATCATTAATGAGTACTCCAAGTCCTATCTTACCAAAGAAGTAGATACCGAAAACAAAGAGGGCTATTTTGTGGTGTACAAAAGATTGATAGGTAGAATTAAAGATATGATCTTGACGATAAACCCAGATTACAAGTATGCTTCAAGTTTGGCAAGTACAGTTGTAGAAGGAGCTTTGCATCAGCATTATTTAGTAGAGCATTTTCCTTCTATCACTGATTGTAATACTAAAATAACACCAACAGACTACTTTAAGAATGTTGTATTTAATGCCATTAAAACCAACTAAATGAATAATAATAATAATACACAGACAATGACTCCTTGGGAGCGCTTAGTGGGCTTATTGAAACTAGAGAAGAGAGCGGTGAGACAAGTGCTTTATTATGCCATATTTTCTGGAATAGTGTCCTTGACTTTGCCCCTGGGGATACAAGCTATTATAAACTTAATTCAAGGCGCACAAGTAAGTACGTCATGGATTATATTGGTCATCTTAGTAACTGTCGGAACATCATTTGTAGGCATTCTGCAATTGATGCAAATAAGGATTATTGAGTCCATCCAACAGCGAATTTTTACACGATCTTCTTTTGAGTTCACTTATAGGTTTCCGAAAATCAAAATGCAGCAATTGAGAAACTATTATCCGCCTGAGTTAGCAAATAGATTTTTTGATACGTTGACCATTCAAAAAAGTTTGGCTAAGATTTTGGTCGATGTACCGACAGCTGCACTTCAGATAGTTTTTGCATTGATACTACTTTCATTTTACCATCCGTTTTTTATAGCATTCGGATTTCTATTATTACTTCTAATTTATGTCGTTTTTAAATTTACCGCTCAGCGCGGTATGGATACAAGTCTAGAAGAGTCGTTGCACAAATACAAAGTGGCACATTGGATTCAAGAAGTGGCAAGAGCAGTCATAAGCTTTAAACTTTCTGGTAAAACAAGCCTGGCATTAAATAAAAACGATGAATTGGTAAATCAATATCTAAAAGCAAGAGAAAGTCATTTTAAAATCTTGGTCATACAATTTATTCAAATGATTGGCTTTAAAGTATTGGTAACAGGAGGACTGTTAATTATAGGTGGATTGTTGGTTTTAAATCAGGAAATGAATATTGGTCAATTTGTAGCAGCTGAAATCATTATACTTCTTGTTATAGCGTCTGTAGAAAAACTTATTTTAGGACTAGAACCTTTTTACGATGCATTGACATCCTTAGAAAAGATGGGACAAGTTGTTGATAAAGAGCTAGAACCACAAGATGGATCTAAGCCGTTATTTGAAAATGGCTTGAACATTGAATTAGATAAAGTAAGTTACTCTGTGCCTAATAGGGAATTTAAAATACTAAAACGTATTTCATTAAATGTCCACCCTCAGAGTCGTATTTTAGTTAAAGGGGTTAGTGGTTCGGGTAAATCAACTTTGTTACAGCTTATAGCAGGTATCATTGATGCAACTGAGGGCAATATTTATGTTAATGATGTCAATATAAAAACAATTAGCCTTAATCATTACAGGTCTCATTTAGGTTTATCTTTGGCAGAAGAAACTTCTTTTGAGGGAAGTATCCGTGAAAATATTGCATTTGGATCTAAAGACTTGTCAGATAATCAAATTCTTTGGGCTGCTGATAAAGTTGGGCTTTCCCAATTCTTAAAAGAATGTCCCGATGGGTTAAATACCATACTATACCCAGAAGGGAAGCGTATGTCTTATACCATTGTTAAAAAATTGGTATTAGCTCGTGCCATTGTTGATAAACCTCAGCTATTGATTTTAGAAGATCCTTTAGAGCATTTTGAGATTGAAGAAGCTCATAAAATGATTGATTTTCTAACAGATCCGGGCAATCCATGGGCATTGATTGTAGTTAGTACAAATCCTTATTGGTCAAACTTATGTACCCAAGTTGTTACATTAAATAATGGACAATTAATCTAGAAAAGCTATGTTAAATATATCTCATAATCAACTTAATAAGTCTGTTGATATTACAGGAACAAAATCAGGTAAGCGTGTTTTTCATACAGATTATTTTAAATACTTTAATCGGTTTTTAGCAGCTTTCACAATTGTTGGTTTCATCATACTCTTTTTACCATGGACACAAAATATCACTGGTAGAGGGCAGGTAACCACATTAACTCCAGATCAAAGACCACAAACCATTCAATCGCCAATCCCTGGCCGTATTGAAAAGTGGTTTGTACGTGAAGGGGATTTTGTTGCAAAAGGGGATACTATTATGAAAATCTCTGAAGTTAAAAGCGAATATTTTGACCCTAATTTAGTGGAGAGAACAGGGATGCAAAGAGATGCTAAAGCACTTTCTGTAGAATCTTATACAGAAAAAGTAAAGGCTTTAAATCGGCAGATTAGTGCATTGACACAAGAAAGACGCCTAAAATTAGAGCAGGCTCGTAATAAATTATTACAAGCTAAACTGAAGGTGGAAAGTGACAGTATTGATCTTGAAGCTGCTAAAACCAACAGGGCAATAGCACAACGTCAATATGATCGTACAGCGACCCTAGAAGGCGAAGGATTTAAGGCTACTAAGGATGTAGAAGATAAGAGACTGAAACTTCAGGAAACTGAAGCTAAATTAATTTCACAAACCAATGATTTATTGGCAAGCAGAAATGAAGTCTTAAACGCACAAATGGAAATTTCTCGTACTGATGCTGAGTATGCAGACAAAATATCTAAAGCACAAAGCGATAAATTTACAGCGCAATCGAGTCAGTTCGACACAGAAGCTCAGGTTTCGAAATTAGACAACGAATACTCTAATTACAAAATTAGAAATAGCTTATTGTACATAACTGCACCTTATGATGGATATATTAATAAAGCAGTGCGGGGTGGTGTAGGACAAACATTTAAGGAAGGAGAGCAATTGGTAGGTATAATGCCAGCACAAGTCGATTTAGCCGTTGAGACTTTTGTAGAACCTATAGATTTACCGCTAATTCATATTGGTGCAAAAGTCCGTGTTCAATTCGATGGCTGGCCTGCCATTGTTTTCAGTGGTTGGCCAAGTGCGTCTTACGGAACTTATGGTGGAAAGGTAGTAGCCATAGAAAACTTTATTAGTGACAATGGTAAATTTAGAGTCTTGTTAGCTCCTGATGTAGAGGATAATCCGTGGCCTAAAGATATTAGAGCAGGTTCTGGTGCGTTTACAATGGCTTTGTTAGATGATGTCCCTATTTGGTTTGAGTTATGGAGAAAGTTAAATGGATTTCCCCCAAATTATTATCAAACAGAAAATCAAGTTAACGCAGCTAAAAAATAAGAGATGAAGTATAGATTTTTCTTATATCTGTCTTGTTTTCTTGGGGCTTTACATGCTCAAGAATTACCATCCGAAGTGCTACGGTTTGATGAATATTTGGGGTACGTTAAAGCATTTCATCCTATAGTAAAGCAGGCAGAACTTATTGTTGATGAAAGTCAGGCAAAATTGATGAAATCTCGAGGAGCTTTCGACCCCAAGATCGAAGTAGATTATGACCGAAAGAAATTTAAATCGTTGGAGTATTTTGACAAGTTGAACGCTACATTTAAAATACCAACATGGTATGGCATAGAATTAAAAGCCAATTTTGAGGAGAATACTGGGGATTTTTTAAATCCTGAAGCGTCCGTGCCTAAAGATGGATTGTATAATGCAGGCGTAAGTTTTTCAGTAGCTCAAGGCTTATTGATTAATGAACGCATGGCAACTTTAAAACAAGCAAAACTATTTAGAGAACAAGCTTTAGCGGATAGAGATATTGAGGTTAACAACATTTTTTTTGAAGCTTCAAAAGTGTATTTCAACTGGTTACAGGCCTACAACGAAAACCAGTTGTACAAAACATTTTTAGTAAATGCAGAACAGCGTTTTAGAGGTGTAAAGCGAAGTGTAGAAGTCGGTGAGCGCGCTCCGATTGATTCTATCGAAGCACGAATTGCTGTTAATGATAGAAAACTGAATTTTGAGCAGACGAAGGTCAAATTCATAAAAGCCACCTTAGAACTGTCTAATTACCTGTGGATTAATGACGTTCCCGTAGAATTGCAAGATAATATAGTACCAGATGTTGATAGTGAATCTCGTATAGATATGACATTTAATATTAGCAGTTTAAGGCAAGATACTTTGTTGGTTGATACTCATCCTAAACTAAAGTCATTAGATTTTAAACGACAAGGTTTAGAAGTAGAAAAGCGACTCAAAGCCAATATGTTGTTGCCACGTGTGGATCTGCAGTACAATTTTTTAAGTACAACCCCAGACATTGCAAGATCTTTTAATATGGCTGATTATAAGGCTGGATTGAATTTAAGCTTTCCACTTTTTTTACGGAAAGAACGCGGTGATCTAAAGTTGGCAAAATTGAAATTAAATGACAACCAATTTGAAATAGACGCTACAAGAATTAATCTAAACAATAAAATAACTGCCTTAAGACGAGAGTTAGACTCCTACCTTATACAAAATGACGTTATCGCTCAAATGGTGTCTGATTATTCTCAAATGCTAAGGGGAGAGGAGCGTAAGTTTGAATTGGGAGAAAGTTCTTTGTTTTTGGTGAATTCTCGGGAGTCTAAACTCATCGATGGTCAGTTAAAGGCTATTTCGCTACAAAACAAATACTTTACCACAAAAGCAAAATTATTCAACAGCTTGGCGGTGAATCCAGAGTTTTAGTAATCTCAGTCTTATCCTTTTTGAAGTCATTTAATTTGGAATTAGACATTTGTAACTTGATATTTGTTGTATGAACGTACATTTTATAGCCATTGGTGGAGCAGCCATGCACAATCTCGCCATAGCACTCCATAATAAAGGATACAAAGTCACGGGAAGTGACGACACCATTTTCGATCCTTCTAAATCCCGATTAGAAGCAAAAGGCTTGCTGCCACAATCTTTTGGTTGGTTTCCTGAAAAAATTACTTCAGATTTGGATGCTATTGTTTTGGGGATGCACGCCAAGGTCGATAATCCAGAATTGCTAAAGGCACAAGAACTAGGGTTAAAAATCTATAGCTATCCTGAGTTTTTATACGAGCAGTCCAAAAATAAAACACGTGTTGTTATTAGTGGGAGCCATGGTAAGACGACTATTACGTCTATGATTCTTCACGTGATGCATTATCACGACCGAGACGTTGATTATATGGTTGGTGCTCAACTTGAAGGGTTTGAGGTGATGGTAAAACTCACCGAAGAGAATGATTTTATAGTGTTGGAAGGGGATGAATATTTAAGTTCCCCGATTGACAGACGACCAAAATTTCATTTGTACAAGCCTAATATAGCTTTGTTGAGCGGGATTGCTTGGGATCATATTAATGTATTCCCGACTTATGACAATTATGTGGAGCAGTTCAATATTTTTGTAGACTCAATTGTTAGGGGAGGAAGTATTAATTATAATGAAGAAGATGCTGAGGTAAAACGAGTGGTGGAGGCTTCAGAAAACCAAATACGTAAACTGCCTTATGGAACTCCAGAATATACAGTGGAAGATGGCGAAACACTTTTAGACACTCCAGAAGGTCCAATGCCAATCGAGGTTTTTGGAGCGCATAACCTCAGTAATTTAGCTGGTGCCAAATGGATATGTCAGCACATGGGCATTGACGAAGATGATTTCTACGAAGCTATTTCAACCTTTAAGGGAGCAAGCAAGCGCTTAGAAAAAATAGCAGAATCTAAAACGAGTGTAGCTTATAAAGATTTTGCACATTCGCCAAGCAAGGTAGAAGCGACTACTAAAGCGTTAAAGTACCAATACCCAGACAGAACCTTAGTAGCCTGTTTAGAACTGCATACCTATAGCAGTTTAAATGCTGAATTTTTAAAAGAATACAAAGGCGCTTTGGATGCTGCTGATGTTGCTGTTGTATTTTATTCTCCACATGCGGTAGAAATTAAAAAATTAGAGGAAGTCACAAAAGAGCAAATTGCTACAGCTTTTGAACGTGATGATTTGGTCATTTATACTAATCCAGATGAGTTTAAAACATTTTTGTCCTCACAAGAATTTAAAAACAAGTCGCTATTACTGATGAGCTCAGGTAATTACGGGGGATTGGATTTTGAAGAGGTGACGAGTTTGTTCGAGGATTAAAAAATGTTAATATTAAGGATTTTTTTATTGAAATTTCAGTCTTTTATTATGGAGTCTATTTTTTTAATTAAGTCTTTTGCAATTTCTTTCTGATACAATAATCTATTAAGAACCGCTTCTTTCCTGTTATAATTAGCCCAAGTAATATTTCTAAATTGAGAAGCGTTTATAAATTCTCTAAAAGCATTGATATTTTTTTCTGTTGTTTGAGGGTTTGATATCGATTCATTTTTCGAAACAAGACGTGTTAGGTCAATATTTTTATAGGTTCCGAGAAAATCGGAATGATATACATCAATACTCTGTTCTTCATCCCATTCAATATACTCCGAATAGGCTACATATTCCTTATTATAATAATTATTAATCTCGGTGAATATTGAGTTGAGTAACCCAGACTCTAAAAAACCAGTATTGGAGAGCTTAAGGTAAGTAGCATTGTCTATATGATAGATTCTGGTTGAGTGATAAGACGTTTTTAAAAGAGAAAGAAGAGAATCAGTTGAAATTATGTCTAAAAAAGCGGGATTCAATAAAGACTTGTTTTGGGTGATTGTTTTTTGGATTCTTTCAATCGCTGTATTAAACGTTACTGTGTCAGTTTTTAAGTCCTTTTTTATATCAGATAAATAACTTCTTGCTAATGATGCTGTTCTTCGATTTTCATTCCAATTATTAATTTGTAGTGCAATTAAAATCCCAATAACTACTAGGATGATTTCTCCAATGGCGTATTTGATGTAAGGTCCTGTTTTATTCTGTTCCATAAGGTTGTATCTAATTTGTCTAAAAAACTTAATCATTAGTCATTCAATTCTATATTTATCATTTCTAACAGTCTTTTTGCGTTATTTATTTGTCTATTATAATATGCTTTTTGCGTATTCATTAGTTGAATTCTAGCAAAGGCTAGATTTTCGATTGCAGGATCTTGATGATATTCTAAAAGCGATTTTCTTTTGCGATATTCAGACTTTATAGCATTGGAGTCCATAAAATCAAATTTCATTAAATATGGCCCTATTTGATTTCTGGAATAAGAAGCAAGAGCTTCATCTACACTTGCCGTTTGTTCATCTATAGTTTTGTAATAACCAAGCACAGTTTCTAACAAATCTTGATTTTCGATAATATTTATTTTACCTGATGAAATCAAGTTGGTCATGGCACTTTCATTAGGGGTAAATCTTTGAAAATACCATAAGGATTTGTAATAACCATCAAGATCACTTGTCTTGTAGTCAAAAGGGTTTCTTATAATTAGTAAAAAACTATCAATCTTAACACGAGCATTATTTTCAGCCGTTAGTATTTTGTTGTATTGGTTAATATCGTCTTGTATGTTGATTGAAATTTTATCTAAAATGTTATTTTCCAGAATTCTTTCTTTTCTATCTTCATTCCAATTGTTAATCTGTAATGCTATTAAAATCCCAATCACCACAAGGATAATTTCGCCTATGGCATATTTTAGATACTTGCCAGTCTTGTTTTGTTCCATATGGTTGTAGCGTATTTTTCTGAAGAATTTTAGCATTGATTAATAGTTTGTAATAATGAAGCCCGTCGGTGGTTTCTATATAGGTATTCACAAAAAACTCTGTTTTGTTTTTCCATAAGGTTTTTGTAATGTGAAGTGTAGTTTAGTTTAGTGTTTTTGCCCTATAACTTCAAATTATTGTTTTTCTTCGCCGATGCAACCTTCAAAAAAAGGAAGAAATTCAAATAATTCGACTTTAAATACACCGTTAATTACAGTAGAATCTCGTTGGGTTATTAATTTGGCTTCATCGATATTTTTTGCCTCAAGAATCATAAAACCATAATCTGAATACCTCCCTCCAATTATGATTTTCTTTTCTTTTCTTAAATTTTGTAGATGAATAGAATGCTGTTTAAACTTAAGTTGTTCTGAAGTAGATACGTTTTCGTTCCATGCTTTTCCTTTAGAATAAACCATTGCAAAAAGTTGTTTTTCTTCTTGAGAATACCCCATAGATACTATAGATAGTAATAAGATTAAGGTGGTTAGTGTTTTTCCCATAATTTTATATTTTTTATCAATTTTGGTGCAGATTAATATAACAATTGATACTCGTTACATACCGAAATGACACAATCGGATAGATTATATATTTCCGAACTATACCCACAAAACTTTAATCATTTAGATGCTTCTTAAAAAAGGCAATAGTCCGTTCCCATGATAAATTAGCCGCTTCTTTATCGTAGCGTGGTGTAGTGTTATTGTGAAAGCCGTGATTGACTTCTGGATAAATATAAGCTTCGTATTCTACGTCATTGGCTTTAAGAGCTTCTTCAAAAGCTGGCCAACCGGCATTGACTCTAGTGTCTAATTCTCCATATTGAAGTAGGAGTGGAGCCTCAATCTTCGCAGCATCTTCTGATTCTGGTTGACGTCCGTAATACGGAACTGCAGCACCTAAATCTGGTAAACGTACCGCCATCATATTTGAAATCCAGCCTCCAAAACAAAAGCCAACGACACCAACCTTACCATTACAATCTTTATGGTTCTTTAGGTGATGGTAGGCAGCAATAAAATCTTCAAGCATTTCGTCGCGATCTCTTTGACGCTGCATGGTACGGCCATCATCATCATTCCCAGGATAACCGCCCAGCGGGGTCAATGCATCTGGAGCTAAGCTTATAAAGCCTGCTTTGGCGGTACGACGACCTACATCTTCAACATAAGGATTAAGTCCTCGATTTTCGTGAACGACAATAACACCAGGCAGTTTGGTTTTTCCTTTAGGCTTAGACAATAAACCTTTAATTGTTCCACCGCCTTTAGGAGACTCATAAGTAATATAGTCTGATTCTAAATTTGGGTCTTGTGGTTCTACCAAAATACTATCCACATAATTTGGGGACATAAAACTCAATAGTGAAGATACTGTAACCCCACCAATGGCATAAAGAGATAGTTTTTCGGCAAATTGTCTTCGGTTTAATTTATTATGGGCATAATCATCGTAAAGGTCAAAGACTTCTTGTTTAATGTCTTCTTTTTTGAGTGGTTTCATAATGGAAGAGTTTATAATTGGTAAAACCCTAAATTACAAATATTTAAAACACACTATCCAAAAATTGTTTAATACTTTCTTGGTTGGCTCTCACTAATTCTTCACGGGCAGCTTTAATATCCTTAGGCTTTTTATCTTGTGACAGTTTAAACTTACCTTCCCAATGGGTTATTTCTATCTCAAACATTTCGATATAGTTGAGGTTACTATCTAATCGAGGGTTTTCAGGTTCTAAAACGTATTTATGATCTGGAGCTTCGAGAAATTCAGTCATAGTTATTAAAGACTTTTTCAATGCATCTTTGCTTTCAATGGCTTTGACTCTGCCTTTAAGATGGACTCTAATATAGTTCCAAGTTGGTAATTGTGTGGTGGAATATATGCTCGGTGAGATGTAACATTGAGGCCCATAAAATAAGATGGTAATAGGGTTGTTGTCTTTCAACAGCTTTGCTTGTGGGTTGTAAATATCGATATGCCCAATGAGTTTACCGTTTTCAAAAATCAGTGGTAGATGTGTAATTAAAGGCTCGCCATCTTTAACCGAAATGAGAGTTGCTAAAGGATAAGATTTTATGACATCAATCATGTGATTGATATCGTTGTCTTGATGGTGTTTAGGTGGGTACACTAATTTTGATTTACGATTTACGATTTACGATTTACGATTTACGATTGCTGATAGCTGATTGCTGTTGGATGATGATACTAAACCGCCACTGCATACTGCGACTGTATACTGCCAACTAATCATACTCCAAACTGCCTCAAGTGATGATCCAAATGCTTATACTGCATCTTTCCCCATTGGTCTTTGGTTAATTTGCCAAAAGTTGGATGTGCTTGCCATTCAGATTTATTGCGTTCTGCATTCAGTTCTTCGGTAAGACTAAGCAGTGCCTCTTTTTCTTTACTAAATTCTCGTTCATCAGTTATCCTGAATAGTTTCAAAGTCGGCATATTCTTTTTCCAGAGGGTATCGCTGTACATACTTTTTTTAAAAAAGGTTTTGGCAAACCAGTTGGGTTTTAAACCATACGTGTTTTTTTGTAGTACAATGTTTAGAGGCATTTGGCAATGGTGAAGCATTTGCGCAACATCCATTTTACCCCATTGTGCATTTGTGTGTGGTTCTAGCTTTTCAATTCGAGTTTTGACTTGCTCGTGAACACCATCATCAAAAATTGATTTCATATTTATGGATTTTGATTGTTCTTCGAATTTACAATTTTTTATCTTTAGTGCATGCCAGAACAACAATCTTCGTTTTCCATTAAAAATTGGTCACAGGACGATCAGCCTCGTGAAAAATTACGGGACAAAGGAAAAAGTACGTTGAGTGATGCCGAATTAGTGGCGATTTTAATTAGTACTGGTAATAAAAATGAAAGTGCCGTAGCATTAAGTCAACGTATTTTAGCGAGTACAAACCACAGCTTAAATGCCCTTGGTAAATTGTCCCTTAAACAGCTTATGGAATTTAAAGGTATTGGAGAAGCCAAAGCCATAACCATTACTGCAGCTTTAGAACTGGGACGACGACGAAAATTGGAAGAGCCTTCAGCCCTCAAAAAAATAGATTCTAGTAGAGCTGTTTTTAACATAATGCATCCTATTATCGGGGATTTACCCCATGAAGAATTCTGGATTATATATTTAAACAATTCCAATAAAGTTATACAAAAAAGCCAATTGAGTAAAGGTGGGATTACTGGTACAATGGTCGATGTGAGATTGGTTTTAAAAACTGCTTTAGAAGTTGGTGCTGTGGCATTGATTTTAGTCCATAACCATCCATCAGGAACTTTAAAACCAAGCAATGCAGATAAGGCAGTGACTATAAAATTGAAAAAAGCGGCTGAAGGTTTAGACATAAAAGTCTTGGACCATCTCATCATTACCGAAAAAGAATACCTTAGTTTTGCTGATGAACAATTGATGTAAATTAATGCTGCTCGTTTATACCCATAAAATTACTCCAAGGTTAACCTATACATTTAAGCATATTTGCAAGCGTATATTAGGTATTGATGTTAGCTTTACCTCAAAGGTCGAAGATTTTATAGCTCACGACAGTTTAAAAATGTCTTACACTAGGCAGCCGTTGAGTAATGAAATTTTTATAAAAAGTCACGAATTACTTTTTGAGCAAGGGCTGTCCGATGTTGAAGTTAATGTTTCGGATTGGGATAATACAAAGGGTTTTTTTGTAACCAATGATCGTAGCCATTTGCCTTTCGATATTTTTGCAGCTTCATTTTATCTCATGTCTCGTTACGAAGAATACTTACCACAGGTAAGGGATGATTATGGCCGTTTTATCGCATCAGAGAGCTTGGCAAAAAAAGAAGGGTTTTTAAGACAACCTATTGTTGACATTTGGGCTTATAAACTCAAGTCGGTTTTACAAGAAGGATTTCCCAAATTTGAATTTCCAAAACGGAGCTATGAGGTACAACCAGTCATTGATGTGCCTAGTGCTTTCTATTATAGAAAAAAAGGGCTGTTACGAACAATCGGAGGGGTTTTAGGGGATGTAATCAGGTTTAAATTTAAACAATTATACGAGCGGATTTCGGTATTGCTTGGTTTTAAACGAGACCCGTATGACAGTTTTAAGTGGATTATAAAGCGTCAAAAGAAATGCGCTTTTAAATTTAGTGTGTTTTTCCTCATCGGGGATTATTCTACTTACGACAAAAATATAAGCATCAATAAAAAGGAATTTGTCTCCCTTATTAAATCTATCGGGGATTATTGTAGTGTGGGTTTAAAAGCATCCTACTTTGCACTAGAAGATTTTGAAAAGCTTAAAAAAGAGAAAACTAAAATGGAATCCGTTATTAATAGAGATGTCATTGGAGTGAGAAATTCCTTTTCTAAATTGAATTTACCAAGTACCTACCGTAACTTATTGGAACTAGAAGTATATCAGGATTTTACAATGGGCTATATCAACGAATTGGGTTTTAGAGCTGGTACGTGTACACCTTTTCTTTTTTACGACTTGGATTACGAGGTGCAGACACCATTAGTAATCAATCCATATCACATGATGGATTTTGCGCTTTTGAAGCATAGGTCCCTGCTTGACAAAGCCGAACATTTACAGCGTTTTATGAACGAGATAAAGGCTGTAAATGGCACTTTTACACCGGTGTTTCATAATTATTCATTAGGTGGCGATGCCAGATGGAAAGGTTTTAGAACTTTGTTTAACCTAGCAATAGACTCAGTAAATGACTAAGCTAATAAAGCATGTTTT
Organism: Winogradskyella sp. A3E31; assembly: GCF_046720935.1. Lineage (NCBI taxonomy): Bacteria > Pseudomonadati > Bacteroidota > Flavobacteriia > Flavobacteriales > Flavobacteriaceae > Winogradskyella > Winogradskyella sp. A3E31. Next base: position 62,522 of record NZ_JBHNWH010000010.1, on the reverse strand, counting down.
TTTTGATTTGGATCATACCCTTTGGGACTTTGATAGAAATTCGGGCCTGACTTTTGAAAAGATTTTCAAAATTCACAAACTAGATTTAGCACTTCAGGATTTTTTGAATGTGTATGAGCCTATTAACTTTAAGTATTGGAAACTCTATAGAGAAGAACGCGTTTCAAAGTCAGATTTAAGGTATGGCAGGTTAAAGGATGCGTTTACAGCAATTAATATGGAGGTTTCAGATGAGATTATTTATCAATTATCTGAAGATTACATTACCTATTTAAGTAATTTTAATCATGTTTTTGAAGGAACAGAAGACATTTTAAACCATTTAAAACAATCCTATCAATTGCATATTATAACCAATGGATTTGAAGAAATTCAGGAAAAGAAAATGAAGACCTCTAATATTAGGCATCATTTTAAAACTGTTACAAATTCAGAAATGGTTGGTGTAAAAAAACCTAATCCAAAAATATTTAACTTTGCGTTAGAGCAAGCTGGGGCAATAGCATCTGAGTCCATAATGATTGGTGATAATTTAGAAGCTGATATCGAAGGGGCGATTGCAGTAGGGATGGAGTCCATTCTTTTTGATTATGCCAATAGATATCCTAAAGTAGAATTAAATCGTGTGAGCCAGCTTAAGGATTTGATTCGGTATTTGTGATTAATTAATAAAATTCAATTTTCGATGATAAAAAATATAACCGTATTTGCATTGCTATTTACTTTTGCGATGTCCTATTCACAAAAAAGCCTGAATAACTACAAATATGTTGTAGTCCCTATTCAACTAGACTTTTTAAAAGGTCAGGATCAGTATAGAACCAGTTCTCTGACAAAACACCTGTTTAATCAATTAGGTGTAAAGGCCTATTTTGATGTACAAGAATTGCCAAAAGAATTATTTGAAAACAGATGTAAAGCACTTTATGCCGATGTTAATAAAGTTAAGGGCGGCTTTTTAAAAACCAATATACAAATTGAATTAAAGGATTGTGTGGGTAATATTATAGAAACCTCTCAAATTGGTAGCACTAAGGAAAAGGAATATAAGGAAGCATATAGTATTGCCATAAAAGAAGCCTTTGAGTCTTTTAATTTTATGGGGTATTCTTATGAGCCTTTAGAAGAGGAAATGATGGTAGTACCAGTTGCAAAAAGTCAAAAGCCTATAGAAGAAGATACTGCTACAAAATCTGAAATCGAAAGTTTAAAAAAAGAAATTAAAAAGCTAAAGGAAGACAAAGCAGAAGAAAAAATGCCTGAGCCAGAAGTTAAGGTAAATGAACAGACGGTTAAAGAAGTAGAACCAGAAACTAACATGTCTAAATCAAATAGTGATTTATTATATGCCCAAAAGATAGAAGGGGGCTTTCAGCTAGTGGATTCAGAGCCAAAAAAAGTTATGGTGCTTTTAAATACAGCAGCAGACAATGTGTATACTGTAAAAGGAAAAGAAGCGATTGTATTTAAGAAAGATGGTCAATGGATTTATTCGGAAAATACAGGCGCTACAAAAACAGAAAAAGTTCTAAATATAAAGTTTTAGTAGCCGTATTTATCTTTCCATAATGTTTTAAGATATTGACGTTGGGCTAACTCTCTACTGTTGTTTCCAGGTTCATAGAGTCTCGTGTTCTCAATTTCGTTAGGTAAAAATTCTTGATTTACGAAATTGTTTTCAAAGTCGTGGGCGTACTTATACTGGTCACCATAGCCCAATTCTTTCATTAATTTTGTCGGTGCATTCCTTAGACCTAATGGCACTGATAGGTCTCCTGTTTGTTTCACCAGTTGCTGTGCTTTGTTAATAGCCATATACGCAGCATTGCTTTTTGGGGAACTCGCCAAATATGTGGTGCACTGACTCAAAATAATTCTAGATTCTGGATTGCCAATAACGGATACCGCCTGGAAGGTGTTGTTAGCAATAACCAATGCAGTCGGGTTGGCGTTACCGATATCCTCACTAGCTAAAATTAATAATCGTCTAGCAATAAATTTCACATCCTCACCACCTTCAATCATACGAGCGAGATAATAAACAGCAGCGTTGGGATCACTACCTCTAATGGATTTTATAAATGCCGAAATGATATCGTAGTGTTGTTCTCCGGTTTTATCGTATCGTGCAGTATTACTTTGTACCTGCTTAAGTACAGCCTTATTTGTTATTTCAATGGTGTCTCCTTCAAATGAAGTTACTATCAGTTCAAAAATATTCAACAATTTACGAGCATCACCTCCAGATAACCTTAAAAGAGCATCGGTCTCTTTTAATTCAATGTCTAACTTTGAAAGTACTTCATCTTTTTTTACTGCTCGGTGCAACAATGCTTCAAGGTCTGATTTACTAAAAGACTCTAACACATAAACTTGACAACGTGATAGGAGAGCAGGGATGACTTCAAAACTTGGATTTTCCGTAGTTGCTCCAATCAAGGTAACCCATCCTTTTTCAACAGCTTCTAATAAGGAATCTTGTTGCGATTTGCTAAATCGATGAATTTCGTCTATAAATAGTATTGGGTTTTTAGCAGTAAATAAACCTCCACTTTTTTTAGCCTTATCAATGACCTCCCTAATATCTTTAACCCCAGAATTGATGGCACTCAATTTGTAAAAAGGGCGTTCAGACTCATTGGCAATGATATAAGCCAGAGTAGTTTTACCGATACCCGGAGGTCCCCATAAAATCAATGACGGAATCACCCCGCTTTTAATTTGTTGGTATAGCGCACCGTCTTCACCAACCAAATGGGTTTGGCTTAGATAATCATCTAAATTTTGTGGTCTAAGACGTTCTGCCAATGGAATATTCATAAAGTAAAATTACAAAATGTGGCTTATAAAAATCTTAAATTAGCAGATAATGAGTGACAATTATTCAGTCATTTGCAATATGGCGAGAAATTTGACAGCATAAACTAAAATATCTTAATGAGTCAAAATTTCAAATACTCTAATCGTGTGGTTATTTACCCTTTATTAATGGTATTTACTATTTGGTTGGTTTTTTGGTTTCAGGTTAGAGTTTATGGTGGTATTAAAAACTATGGTATCCACCCTCAGGAAATTGATGGTCTATTTGGGATTTTTACGAGCCCTTTCTTGCACGCCAACATTCAACATCTATATCATAATTCCATTCCACTTTTTGTGCTAACCATGGCACTGTTTTATTTCTATAATAAAATAGCTTGGAGAGTTATTTTTTTTGGAATAGTTGTGTCGGGGTTTTTAACATGGATTATAGGAAAATCTGGTAACCATATCGGTGCCAGTGGTCTCATCTATGTATTAGTAAGCTTTATGTTTTTTAAAGGGATTTTAGCTAAGCATTATCGTCTCATTGCACTATCTCTTTTAGTAATTTTTCTATATGGCAGTATGATTTGGTATGTTTTTCCTATAAAGGATGGCGTGTCATGGGAAGGTCATTTGGGCGGTTTACTTACAGGATTGGTATTTGCAATTATATTCCGAAGATCTGTAGCTAAACCAGAACGTTATGTGTGGGAGCAACCTACTTACAATGAAGCCGACGACCCTTTTATGAAACAGTTTGATGAAGATGGAAATTTTATAGAACAAAAACCTGAAGATGAAACTGATTTAGAATCTGATGAAGTCTCAAAAACAAGCATAAATTATATTTTCAAAAACAAAGAAGACTGATGTTATTGACGCTGTCTCACCGCTTCATATAAAAAAGCCCCACAAGCTACTGAGACATTTAAGGACTCAATTTCGCCAAGTATGGGAAGTTTGGCCTGTTCATCAACAGCTTTTAAAACAGAAGGATTTATACCACGTCCTTCTGATCCCATGATAATGGCACAGGGCTCTTTTAGGGATACATCATAAATGGTTTGATTTGCTTTCTCAGTGGCAGCTATAACTTTAATGCTTGAAGCCTGCATGTGGTAAACAGCATCCTTAATATGATCGACCTTACAAATTGGAATTTTAAAAATAGCTCCGGCACTTGTTTTTATGGTATCACCATTAATAGGTGCTCCGCCTTTTTTTTGAATGATAATACCAGAAACACCTGTGCATTCTGCTGTTCTTATAATAGCTCCAAAATTTCTAACATCACTTAGCTGGTCTAAAAGTAAAAACAATGGATTTACACCAGATTCAATAACATTTAGTACTAAATCATCTATAGAATGAAAACCCACTGGTGAAATTTGAGCTGCTGCACCTTGATGATTTCCGCCTTTAGATAAACGGTTAAGCTTTTCAATGGGCACATAACTCGAATTAATTTTCTCGGATCTAATAAGTCCTTCCAACTCTTGAAAAAGTTCCCCTCGAAGCCCTTTCTGTAAAAAAACTTTATCGATAGACTTACCAGAATTTATAGCTTCAATGATGGCTCTAATACCAAAGATGGTGCTTTCATTTTTCATGGGGTAAAGGTATAAAAAAACCACCCAGATTATGGGTGGTTTTAAGACTATTAAATCTCTTATTAATTTTGATCGCCAGGCCCAATGTTAGGATTAGCATCAATCTCAGCTTGAGGGATTTTAAATATCCAGTCATCATTCACTGAGGGTCTTTCTATTTGATATGCTCCTTGGTACAATACAGAAGAGGCACCAGAGCCACCATCAGCTGCATGGTCAATACCTTCATCCCATCTAATTTTATTGGTATATCCAAATCCTTCGCCCCACATTTCTACTCTCCATTGAAATTTAATCTCATCCATAAGACTAGTTTGGTCGATAAAAACTGTTGCATCGAACGCACTATCTCTTGTTGATACCAATGCGTCTAATGCTTGTTGAGCACCAATAATGTCATTCATCATAGCTTTAGCTTCAGCTTCAACAAGATACATTTCAGAAGATCGCATATAAATGACATCATCAGGATCAATCGTTCCTGGATTTGCTTGTTTTAATTTAAAATGCATGTATGGATGCGTATTATGACCAGAAACTAAACCATAAGTGCTTTTTATATCAGCAATGGCAGCATCAAATTCTTCTTCAGTTGTATATAAAGGATTGGTGTTATTATCCCATCCTCCTTCTCCGTTTGCAGCAGAAGTATTTGAGTTTGGTGCATCTGGTAAAAATACATCTTTTCTAAAGTCTGTATCAGGAATTGCATCTACTAATCTTCTATCAGCAATTTTTGGGTTATTTCTGATTTGGCTTCCATTGAACGTGTTACTTGCTAAATAGAAATATGATCGGAAAAATGTAGTTTCTGTTTCTATAACATTACTTCCCCAAATAACTTCAGACAATCCGTTAGAGTTGAATCCAGATTTCCAATCACCTTCGCTCAATAATGGGTAACCTTGTCTAGCAGCTACAGCTTCATCTGCAGCTGTTTGCCAATCACCTTTAGACAATGCCCAACGTGCTTTAATTCCATGTGCCGCATTAGCATTTAATTGCATTTTTGCCGCTGGACTAGCTCCACCACTACCACTACCATTATCTCCTCCTGCCGCAAATGCAGCTATAGCAGCATCCAAATCTAATTCTATTTGGTCATAAATTTCTTGAACCGTTGATCTAGCTTCACTAGTAAATGGTGATTCTGATGAGAATAATAACGGAACCCCAAGATCAGTCGCTGGATTGCCAATTAAATAACCTCTACCATAATGTTGAACAAGTGAAAGGTATGCATAAGCTCTGTAAGTGTAAGCTTGTCCCAAAATTCTATTTAGTCCTTCGGTCATTGTTAAACCTCCATTTTCAATTCCATTAATCAATAGATTAGCATGTAAAATGATGTTATAACGATGATACCATAGTAACTCATTTGTCAGAGATGTTGGTATTGTATGGTCATTCCATTGCATAGTTGTTCTCCAACCTAAGTTATTGGCACTTGCCGAATGGATTAATTCACCTGCCAAGTTATCTCCCATAGGAACCCAAAAATGATTGTTAGCTCGAGCTGTATTTCCTCCAGGAAATACAGTTTGGGATTGTGAAAATAATCCGCGGTGTACACCGTTTAAAACCAATTGCATATTTGCTTCATTTGCAAGGGCATCACCAGCGGCTATCGCATCTGTGGGTGTTCTTTCTAAAAATTCTTCATTGCATGATACTATTGGCACTAATAATAAAGCCAAAAGCAAAATTTTTATTTTTTTAAACATAATAATTGTGTTTTAATGTTAGAAGGATACGTTTAATCCAAGTGAAATAATTCTGTTAGGTGAAAAATCATTAGCTGAAGGCGATCCTGCAAGGTTATCTTGAGGATTTAGTCCTTTTCTTTCACTTGTTAAAAACAAGTTTTCTCCAGTTATAGATACTCTAAGGTCATCGATGTCGAATGCTTCTTTTACTTTACTACCAAAACTATAGGATAGGTTAACATTTTTTAAAGATAAAAATGATGCATCAGTTAAAAAGCGATCAGAATTTCCTCTTACTAAATCTGGATTACCGTTTTCTAGTCTCGGGACATCTGTAATATCACCAGGTTGTCTCCATGCTCTTAGAATATCTGGGTGAAGTGAGCGCCCATACGTACCAGCGTGCATTAAACCAGAATAACCATTATCTAAGACAGATCCACCAATGCCATATGTAAATAACACATCTAAACTAAAGTTTTTATATGTAACACTGTTTAAGACAGATCCTAGTACATCTGGAATTGATGTATCACCAGTATAGACTCTTTCAGTTTCAGTCCAATCGTTCGTCGTTTGTATACTACCATCTGCATTAAGCACTGGTACACTTTCGTTATCGTCATTCAATTCATATAAAAAGAATAATTGATCTCCATTAGCTGGATCTACCCCTGCAGTTGGAAGCAAGTAAAAATCATATCTAGAGCGTCCTTCTGCCCATCTTTGATTACCGACTATAACTGGAGATGGTAAGCTGGTAATTTCGTTTTTAAATGTAGAAGCCTGAAGATTTAGATCCCACCTAAAGTCAGCAGTGTTAAATAAATGTGCGGTCAATCCAAATTCCAATCCAGAGTTATATAAATCACCAACATTTACAGGAACTTCATTTAACCCATTACTAGGTGCTATTGGTAAAAGATATAAAAGATCGGTAGTTGTTCTTTTATAATATTCAGCGGATCCTTCCAAGAAATTGTTAAAAAGACCAAACTCTAATGCTATGTCAAAAGTTTCAATAGTTTCCCATTTTAAATCACTATTCCCAATATCTGTAAATAGAACAGCAGGACTTCCAGCAGCTGATGTTATACTAAATAAAGGTTGAGAAACATAAAAACCACCTAATCGATCATTACCAACTTCACCCCAAGATGATCGTATTTTAAGTTGATCCACAAAAGATACGTTCTCCATAAATTTTTCTTGGTCTATACGCCACGATCCGCCAACAGAGTAAAATGTACCCTTTCTACTTTCTGGACTAAATACGGAAGATTCATCTTGTCTCACAGAACCACTTAAATAGTACTTATTATCATAGTTATAATTAAGTCTTGAAAAATAACTTTCTATAGCTTTATCATTTGTAGCACCATCGAGGTCTACAATATTTGCAAAGTTGTCAAATTCAAAAATCCCGTTAGCAGCTTGCTGAGTCGCAAGACCACCAATGTCACTAAATATCCACTCAAAACTTTCGTGACCAACAGTAACATCAAGATTGTGATCACCAAAACTTTTGGTGTAGGTAAGAACTTGATTAAATGTTTCTAAATCTCTTCTTGCGCGGTCTTGGCTATATCTTCCGACAGGTTGCGCATCTCCAATAAGATTATTTTCATATTCTCTTTCAACAAGGTCATTGATGTCTCTAGAATATAAAACTCTCAATTTTAAACCGTCAATAATTTTTATTTCTGTAAAAAGTCTCATGCCATAAGTGTTGTCTTGATCTCTCTCATCATTTAATAACAATTCTTGAAGCGCATGACGTCCTTGGTTAACAGGCCTAGATCCGATATTAAATTCTGAAAACCCTTCACCGTTGTCAAAAATAGGGTTTCCAAAATCATCTCTAACTAGATTACCGTTTAAATCGTTGACGAAAACTGGGTAAATAGCACCTATATTCTGTGCAAAAGAAAATGGATTCACAATACTACCAGTACCTCCAGAACTTGGCCCTCTTGCTTCAGTAAGAGCTATATTGGCAGTACCACCAATTTTTATACTTTCACTTACGTCAAACTCAGCATTAAGTCTTGCTGTAATACGATCAAACTCAGACCTAATGACATAACTTTCTTCGTCTAAATATGAAGCGGAAAAGAAAACGGTATGATCTTCGCCTCCAGAAGAAACGTTAACATTGTAGTTATTTCTAACTCCTGTACGCTGTAAAGTATCAAACCAGTCTAAACTTTGATAGATGACTTGAGCATTAGGATTTAATTGACCATCAGTACCAACTATTTGATCGTTAGGTACATTAAAAGGGTTATAGCCTAATTGATTGTAAATATTAGCACTTGCAAAGGCAGGATCACCGCCTCCAGCAGATGAATTTTTTAGAGCCTCCCACATGGCTTCATAATATTGTCCAGGGCCTAATCGATCATATAAAGGGACTGCATTTGTAACCATACCTGTTTGAGCAGAGAAGCTTACTCTTGTACCACTTTTAGATCCTTTTTTGGTTGTTATTATAATAACACCTCCGGCAGCACGTGATCCATAAAGAGAGGTCGACGCAGCATCCTTAAGTATAGTAAAGGACTCGATATCTTCTTGATTGATTGCATTGAGTGAACCTGAGTATTGAGCGCCATCCAATATAATAAGAGGAGCTGCACTTCCGTTAAGTGTACCTACACCACGGATAACTATACCAGGGGATGCACCAGGTCCAGCTGGTGAAGTAAATTGAACACCAGTTGCTCTACCTTCTATTGCAGAAATTGGCGAAGTTACATTTCTTACAGCTAAGTCTTTAGCTCCAACTACATCCGCAGAACCAGTAAAGGCTTCTTTTGTGGTTTGCCCGTAAGCTGTAACAATAACTTCATCAAGAGCTGTTGCATCTTCTGCCATATTAACATTAATGACGTTAGATGCACCTACAATAACTTCTTGGGTTGTAAAACCAACATAAGTGAAAACTAATGTAGCTCCTTGATTAGCATTAATGGTATAATTACCATCAAAGTCAGTTGAGGTACCTATTGTGGATCCTTTTACGACTACAGTTGCACCAGGCAGAGGAACACTGTTATCGTCGTAAACTGTACCTGTGATTGTTTTTTCTTGTGCAAAACTAAATTGTACACATAGCACTAGCAACAAGGCTAGTGCCTGTTTAAAAAGTTGTTTCATTCTTTGATTTTTTGAGTTAGTGGTTTAAAAGTCTTAATAAATGATTAAATAAACAACAATAAATAGTTAATTTTTAAATCTTAAAAAATAAGCTCGCACATAATCCTACACTTCAATACTTGATAATTTTCTTACTTATTTGATTACCATTTAAATATATGTTTAAGAAATATACACCATTTTTATATTGCGATAAATCAAAACTCGCAGAATAGGTTTCGGCTATTTTGGCACCAATGATGTTATAAATCTCAATTTTATCGATATCAAACCTAGTATTGATATTGATGACACTTTGAGTAGGATTTGGGTATATTGAAACCGTATGAGACTCATTTTGATTAGTAGACAAAGTAGTGCATGCTACATTCATAGATGAGTTATCCTCAATAGGGTCATCTGGCGTAAGATCCCTACTGTCAAAGGCAGGATAATCTAAGGGATATTTAATGGCCCTAAACGATAAGTTTGCAATTCCACCTGGATCATCCCCCTGAGAAGCAATATCACCATTGTTGTTGTTTACAGGACTAATATATTCCCAGACTTTGTTCTCTAGTTGATCGATTTCAAAAAACCTACCATTAAAACCTTCACATATAAGCGTATTACCATTTGGAAGTCTCTGAGCACTACTCAAAATACTTGAATAAAAATCTGTTGGTGTTGGAGTATTATAAATATAATCTGGTGCTAATGGCGCATATGCAGTGTTAGCAGTATAATTATAAAAGCCTGGGGAGCTTTCAGGTAAAGTAAATACATAGACATCTGAGAAAAGAGGCGTTCTCCCATTACCATTATTAAAGAGAATCATTTTACCAGCGTCGATAAGTCCATCTTCAATAATGTAAGGATAATGTTGTCCATATAATAAACGATCTGTTTCATCCCCATGTCTGTAAGATTGAGGATTACCCCATCGGTATAAAAAATCACCACCGTTGCCGTAAGTGCCTCCTGAACTTGATGCTGCTTCTAGAGAAGTTGTTGAGTGGTCAATAATATATATTTCACTAAGATTCCTTGAGCTAAGTATAATTTGATCTAAAGCTTCATTATATTGAACTGAATTCATGTGAAGCCAATTTGAACCTCCCGAACCCCCATTTAAAAAGTTAATATCTAACTTCCCCTGACTGAGGCCTACATCACCAAAATTATCCTTTGTAGCATCAAAATCCTGTATTAAATGATCGTTGATATTCCATTCCCATACTACAATAGCACCATTTAAACCAGATGGCGTTACCTCTATAACTTGCTCATTATATAGATCTGATTCAGGGAGTAATGAGGGATTTCTACCTGCTTGGATGGCTTCAGCATTACTCATCACTGTTGCAGCTAGAATTAAAACATTACCATTGGGCATTGGATAAACGTCATGGTGTTGTCTCATTTGAGGGGTGTCGTATAAGTACTGCCATGTTAGGTTGCCATCCCAATCAAATTTTTCAACAATACCACCTTGCCCCCCAAAAGTGATATCACCCGAGCTTGTTCGGCCAGCTCTTAGGATACTGCCATCTTCTAATAAATATACAGCATTGCCAGGCGGGTAGACACTCGACCATTGATTTATAACTTCTCCACAATTATTTATTAAATAAGTTTCAGTACTGGCAGTAAAGAGAGTATATCCTGGTGCTGCATCTTCAGTATTTATAATTGTACCTACTGTATTTTGAGCTAGTGCAAATGAGAAAAATAAATTTATTGAAAGTAGGGTTAGTAATTTTCTATTCATAATTTTTTAGTAATATGAAACAAATCTAACGAATTGAAATTTATATTCAATTTCAAAATTAAAATCTAGCCGTTAAACTAATATGTACTTTAGAGTCCGATATCTTAAATTGTTGACCTTCGGTTTTGCCACTAGAGTAATTTAATTTAAAAAGCCCTGCATTTGTCAATAAACCAAATCCAAACCCAAAACCGAAGAGTTTAGTTTTAGAGTCGACGATGTCATTCTCGAAGTAAGCCGCATCCAAAACGGAATTCACATAAATTGTATTGCTCAATCGGTAGCGGTATTCAGTATTTATGACTCCATAAAGATTTGCAACTAAACTGTTCTCTTCAAATCCTCGAATGGAATTTATGCCTCCAAATCTGTAAAGCTCATTGTCTAGGAAATTGTCTGAAAATAGACTAACTGCTTTTGCCTTAATGAAAATGCTATTCCTATCATTTAGGTTGAATATTTTAAAACTCTCAATTTCAAGCACAGTCTGGTCTATCACTGTTGAGTTGTTGTCTCTCTTTCCAAAACCAAATGAAGTTTCAAAAAACATGTTTACAGGAAAAAGAAAGTCATAATTTTGCGGCCTTATAAATTGATAGCTTAGATTATAAAAATTAGACGAATAATCTTGAAGGTCACTAAAAGATGTGCTTAATAGGTTGCTGGAGTTTATGCCTTTTATACCAGCACCTATTTTGTGATTTGGGTTGATTTGATAATTTATTTTTACAAATTGACTTGTTGTGCTAAAAGTGGTGTCCTTTCTAAAGATATTGAGCCCTACATTAATTTCTATTGGTGAAGAAAAAATAAAAGGGAGGCTCGCATTAATATCTATGGTTTGCTGGTCAATCTCATCACTTTTATAAAAGAGGCTTAGAGACTCTCCATAATTAAGATTATTTGTTAGTTGTAAATCTAGATAACCGTCGAACTCTAACTTGTTGGTGCCTTCATTTGTTCCAAAACCTAAAAACCCATCAAAATTATTACTCTTTGATTTTTCGGTATATATATATAATATGGTAGAATCGTTTGTAAAAAGGACCTCAGGTTCTTTTACTTCTTTTGCAAAGCGCAGCTGCTGTAGAGTAGCAGACCTTTTTCTTATTTGAGTGAGGTTAAATGACTTTCCGGTTTTTAGCTTCAAAAAATGCTTAACATAGGACTTTGGAAATTTCTCATAGCCTTTTACAATTATCTTATCAATTGTTCTTTTTTGATTACTTGTTGTTTCAAGAGTTGCTGAAAGTGTGTTTGAATGCTCTCTTTTAATATCATTTAGCTTGAGTTGTGAAAACGGATCGCCTTGTTCAGCCATCACTTGGTTAAGTGTGGCAAGTTTTGTCTCTAATTCACTGAATTTTATTTCGATAAGAGATTCTGAAAGTTTTAAGCCAGCAGATTTTAAAATGCTAATATCAAAGTTGTCCTTAATATATATCTTTACGGCATTAATTTTATCTCCTAAATAAAATTCGGCTAAATAAGTGCTGTCATTTTCTTTTATGATTTGATTCAGCTTAGTGTCTATGTAACCATTTTTAATAAGACGTTTAGAAATGGAGTCAACCTCACTGCTTAAGCTTTTAAAATCTTCATGAGATTTAGAATAGTTTAAAGAATCAATAACAGAAGTAGTGTGCTGAGATTCTCCAGAAGCGTTTAGAGTTAATTTTTGACCATGTATAGTTGCCGAGATGCAATTAAAAAAAAGAAGGAGCAAACAATAATTACGCATCATTTTGTTTCGATCACTTTAGTTGCTTAAGCGAGTAATTAATGTAAAAGTAACCTTTAATATATATGGTAAAAACGAATAAGTCAAATTCTTTGCAAAATTAATTCATTAGTGTTTGAATAATTGAGATTAATTTCTACCTTTGCAGCCCTCAAAAGTGAGGGTTTTAATATTATATAGTAAAATTATATGCCAACAATTTCACAATTAGTACGAAAAGGAAGAGCCAAAATAACCAAGAAGAGTAAATCGGCTGCTTTAGATTCGTGTCCTCAGAGACGTGGTGTATGTACTCGTGTTTATACAACGACACCTAAAAAACCAAACTCAGCAATGCGTAAGGTAGCAAGGGTTCGTTTAACAAACGGTAAAGAGGTGAATGCATACATTGGTGGTGAGGGTCACAACCTACAAGAGCACTCGATAGTATTGGTTAGAGGTGGAAGGGTAAAAGATTTGCCAGGTGTTAGATATCACATCGTTCGTGGAGCATTAGATACAGCAGGTGTATCTGGTAGAACACAACGTAGATCTAAGTATGGTGCAAAACGCCCTAAAAAGTAATTAAAAACTTTAAGAAGAAGACATGAGAAAAAGAGCAGCAAAAAAGAGACCTCTTTTACCAGATCCAAGATTTAACGATCAGTTGGTAACACGATTTGTCAATATGATGATGTGGGACGGTAAAAAGTCTGTAGCTTTTAAAGTATTCTACGACGCAATTGATATTGTTGAGGAGAAAAAGAACGACGACGAAAAAACAGCATTAGAAATTTGGAAAGAAGCATTATCTAACGTTATGCCTCACGTAGAAGTACGTAGCCGTAGAGTTGGTGGAGCAACATTCCAGATACCAATGCAGATTCGTCCAGACCGAAAGGTTTCTACTGCAATGAAATGGCTAATCAGCTTTTCACGTAAAAGAAACGAAAAATCTATGGCACAAAGATTAGCAGCAGAAGTATTGGCTGCAGCTAAGGAAGAAGGTGCTGCTGTTAAGAAGAGAGTTGATACTCACAGAATGGCAGAAGCAAACAAAGCATTCTCACACTTTAGATTTTAATAAACAATGGCACAAAGAGATTTAAAATATACAAGAAATATAGGAATTGCTGCGCATATTGATGCCGGTAAAACAACAACTACAGAGCGTATCCTTTATTACACAGGTGTATCCCACAAAATTGGTGAGGTACATGATGGTGCTGCTACTATGGACTGGATGGAGCAAGAGCAAGAAAGAGGTATTACAATTACTTCTGCTGCTACAACTTGTACCTGGAAGTTTCCAATGGAAAATGCACAGCCATTACCTGAAACAATGGATTACAACTTTAATATTATCGATACTCCTGGTCACGTAGATTTTACTGTTGAGGTAAATCGTTCGTTACGTGTATTAGATGGATTGGTTTTCTTATTTAGTGCAGTTGATGGTGTTGAGCCACAATCTGAAACTAACTGGAGACTTGCCGATAACTATAAAGTACCTCGTATAGGTTTTGTAAACAAAATGGACCGTCAAGGATCTAACTTTATGGCAGTTTGCCAGCAAGTTAAGGACATGTTAGGTTCTAATGCTGTACCTATTGTAATGAACATCGGTGACGAAATCGATTTTAAAGGTATTGTTGACTTGGTGAAGAACCGTGCTATCATTTGGCATGATGAAACTCAAGGAGCGACGTTTGACGTTGTTGATATTCCTGAAGAATTAAAAGCAGAAGCAGCTGAACTAAGAGGTAAACTTATTGAAGAAGTTGCCGCTTATGATGAGAATCTGTTAGAAAAATATATGGAGGATGAAGATTCTATTACAGAAGACGAAGTGCATGCTGCACTTAGAGCTGCTGTGATGGATATGTCTATCATCCCAATGATCTGTGGATCTGCATTTAAAAACAAAGGAGTTCAGTTCCTTTTAGATGCGGTTTGCCGTTACTTACCTTCTCCAGTTGATAAGGAAGGTATTACTGGTGTTAATCCAGACACAGAAAAAGAAGAATTACGTAAGCCAGATGTAAAGGAGCCTTTTGCTGCTTTAGCATTTAAAATTGCGACCGATCCTTTCGTAGGACGTTTAGCATTTTTCCGTGCCTATTCTGGTCGTTTAGATGCGGGATCTTATGTACTGAATAATCGTTCAGGTAAAAAAGAACGTATCTCTCGTATTTACCAAATGCACTCTAACAAACAAAATGCTGTCGATTATATCGAAGCTGGTGATATTGGTGCAGCAGTTGGTTTTAAAGATATTAAAACAGGTGATACCCTTTCAGACGAAAAGCATCCAATTGTTTTAGAATCTATGAACTTTCCAGATCCAGTAATTGGTATCGCAGTTGAGCCAAAGACTAAGGCGGATGTCGATAAATTAGGTATGGCTTTAGGAAAGCTAGCTGAAGAGGATCCAACATTTACTGTTAGAACTGATGAAGCTTCTGGCCAAACAATTATCTCTGGTATGGGTGAGCTTCACTTAGATATCATTGTAGATCGTTTGAAGCGTGAGTTCAAAGTTGAGGTGAATCAAGGTCAACCACAGGTTGAGTACAAAGAGGCAATTACAAGAGCTGCTGATCATAGAGAGGTTTATAAGAAGCAATCTGGTGGTCGTGGTAAATTCGCAGATATTGTATTTACAGTTGAGCCTGCTGAAGAAGGAAAAGTTGGTTTAGAGTTTGTTTCTGAAATTAAAGGTGGTAACGTTCCTAAGGAATTTATCCCTTCCATTGAAAAAGGATTTAAACAAGCAATGATCAATGGTCCACTTGCAGGATTTGAAGTTGATGCGATGAAAGTGACATTGAAAGACGGATCTTATCACGATGTGGATTCGGATCAATTATCATTCGAATTGGCAGCAAAATTAGGATTTAAGAATGCAGCTAAAGCTGCTAAAGCTGTAATAATGGAACCTATCATGAAACTTGAGGTGATTACGCCAGAAGAAAACATGGGTGATATTGTTGGGGATTTAAATAGAAGAAGAGGTCAAGTAAGTGATATGGGTGATAGAGCTGGTGCAAAAACTGTTAAGGCAACTGTACCGTTATCTGAGATGTTTGGTTATGTTACAACATTAAGAACATTATCTTCAGGTAGAGCAACATCAACAATGGAATTTTCACATTATGCTGAAACTCCATCTAATGTATCAGAAGAAGTAATTAAAGCAGCAAAAGGCGTAGAAGCTTAAAACTAAAAGAAAATGAGTCAGAAAATTAGAATAAAATTAAAGTCTTACGATCATAATTTAGTTGACAAGTCTGCTGATAAGATTGTAAAAACAGTAAAAAGTACTGGTGCTGTTGTAACGGGTCCAATCCCATTACCAACTCACAAAAAGATTTTCACTGTCTTACGTTCACCACACGTAAATAAGAAGTCGAGAGAGCAATTTCAATTAAGTTCTTATAAGAGGTTATTGGATATTTACTCTTCATCTTCTAAGACGATTGATGCTCTAATGAAGCTTGAATTACCAAGTGGAGTTGAGGTGGAAATCAAAGTGTAAGTGTCATTCCTGCGAAAGCAGGAATCTCATGAATAGAAACAAATAGTTTCAAAAACATGTCCAGAGCTGCGAGCAAAGGAAAAACGGTAAAAATACAATTCAAGGCTGAAGTGTATTTCGGCCTTGAGTTTTAAATAACAAATAGTAATAATTAATAATTAATAAATATGTCTGGGTTAATTGGAAAAAAAATCGGTATGACCAGCATTTTCGATGAAAATGGAAAGAACATTCCATGTACAGTAATCGAAGCTGGACCATGTATCGTTACCCAAGTCAGAACTGAAGAAGTTGACGGCTATAGTGCTGTTCAATTAGGTTTCGATGACGCGACAGAGAAAAGTGCTACTAAAGCAGACTTAGGTCATGCTAAAAAGGCAGGTACTTCTGTAAAGCGTAAAGTTGCTGAATTCAAAGGTTTTGATGCGGAGTACAAATTAGGTGACGCTGTCACTGTAGAGCACTTTATTGAAGGTGAATTTGTTGATGTGTCTGGCACCTCTAAAGGTAAAGGATTTCAAGGTGTTGTAAAACGTCACGGTTTTGGTGGTGTTGGTCAAGCTACCCATGGTCAGCATAACCGTCTAAGAGCTCCTGGTTCTATTGGTGCAGCTTCTTATCCTGCGAGAGTATTCAAAGGAATGAAGATGGCCGGAAGAATGGGTGGTGAGAAAGTGAAAGTTCAAAATTTAAGAGTTTACAAAGTAGTTCCAGAAAAGAACTTACTTGTTGTTAAGGGATGTGTTCCTGGTCACAAAAATTCTTATGTAATTATTCAGAAGTAATGAAGGTAGCAGTTTTAGATATTAACGGAAAAGACACTGGAAGGAAAGTTGAACTTTCTAAAGAAGTGTATGCTATTGAGCCTAACAACCACGCTGTTTACTTAGATGTTAAGCAATACTTAGCAAATCAGAGACAGGGTACGCACAAGGCTAAAGAAAGAGCTGAGATTACTGGTAGTACACGTAAGATAAAGAAGCAGAAAGGTACTGGTACTGCAAGAGCAGGTAGTATTAAGTCTGGTATCTTTAAAGGTGGTGGTCGTATGTTTGGTCCTAGACCGAGAAATTACGGTTTTAAATTAAACAAAAACGTAAAGCGATTAGCACGTAAATCAGCATTAAGTATTAAGGCAAATGATAAGTCGATAGTTGTATTAGAAGATTTCAATTTTGATGCACCAAAGACTAAGAATTTTACCAATATTTTAAAGGCTTTAGAGGTTGAAAACAAAAAATCTCTATTTGTGTTGGGGACGTCGAATAATAATGTATATTTGTCGTCACGCAATTTAAAGAGCTCTGAGGTCATAAACAACTCAGAATTAAACACTTATAAAATTATGAATGCTAATAAAGTTATTCTTACAGAGAGTGCTTTAGAAGGAATTGAATCGAATTTAAGTAAATAGAACAACGATGAGTATCTTAATAAAACCTATCATCACCGAGAAAGCGACCATGCAAAGTGAGTCGTTAAATGCATATGCATTTGAGGTGAATACAAAGGCGAACAAGATAGAAATCAAAAATGCAGTTGAGGCTGCTTATGGAGTTTCTGTTGAAAAAGTTCGTACTATAAATGTCCGTCCAGAAAGAAGATCTCGTTATACAAAAACGGGTATTCAACATGGTAAAACAAATGCTGTTAAAAAGGCAATTGTACAACTGGCGGAAGGTGAAACAATAGATTTATACGCTAACATGTAATTAGACTTATGTCAGTAAGAAAATTAAAACCGATCACATCAGCTCAGCGATTTAGAGTAGTAAATGGATTTGACGCCATCACTACTGATAAGCCGGAGAAGAGTTTACTCGCTCCGAAAAAAAGATCTGGTGGTAGAAACAGTCAAGGAAAAATGACCATGCGCCATATGGGTGGAGGTCATAAAAAGAAGTATCGTATTATAGACTTTAAACGTAACAAAACTGGAATTCCAGCAGAGGTTAAGTCTATAGAGTACGATCCAAACAGAACAGCATTTATTGCTTTGTTGAACTATCAAGATGGTGAGAAGCGATATATTATAGCTCAAAATGGTTTACAGGTTGGGCAAACAGTTGTATCTAGTGAAAGTGGAGCTGCTCCAGAAATTGGAAACGCAATGCCATTAAGTGAAATCCCTTTTGGTACAATTATATCTTGTATAGAATTACGTCCTGGTCAAGGTGCTGTAATGGCACGTAGTGCTGGTGCATTTGCACAGTTAATGGCAAAGGATGGTAAGTTTGCAACGGTAAAATTACCTTCTGGTGAAACACGCTTAATTTTAGCAACGTGTATGGCTACGATAGGTGTGGTTTCTAATTCAGATCATCAGTTAATTGTATCTGGTAAAGCAGGTAGAAGTAGATGGTTAGGAAGAAGACCTAGAACAAGACCAGTGGTAATGAACCCAGTCGATCACCCAATGGGTGGTGGTGAAGGTAAGTCTTCAGGTGGTCACCCAAGATCTAGAAATGGCATACCAGCTAAAGGTTATAGAACACGTTCTAGAACTAAGTCGAGTAACAAATATATTGTAGAACGTAGAAAGAAATAATTAAGATAGTATGGCACGTTCATTAAAAAAAGGACCTTATATCCATTATAAATTAGAAAAGAAAGTTGCAGAAAATGTAGCTTCAAACAAAAAGACAGTTATCAAAACTTGGTCTAGAGCATCTATGATTTCTCCAGATTTTGTTGGTCAGACGATTGCTGTTCATAATGGAAGACAATTTGTTCCTGTTTACGTAACAGAGAATATGGTAGGTCATAAGTTAGGAGAATTTTCACCAACGAGATCCTTTAGAGGTCACGCAGGTGCTAAGAATAAAGGTAAAAAATAAGAATCATGGGAAGTCGTAAAAAACAAATGGCAGATGCCATTAAGGCTGAGAAAAAGCAGGTTGCTTTCGCTAAGCTAAATAACTGTCCTACATCACCACGTAAAATGCGCTTAGTTGCGGATTTAGTAAGAGGTGAAAAGGCAGAGAAAGCTCTTCAGATTCTTAGATTTAGCCAAAAAGAAGCTGCTCGTCGCTTAGAAAAACTAGTATTATCTGGTATTGCTAACTGGCAAGCTAAAAACGAAGAAGCTGATATTGAGGAAGCAAACTTATTTATTAAGGAAATAAGAGTAGATGGTGGCGCAATGTTAAAGCGTTTACGCCCTGCACCTCAAGGTAGAGCCCACAGAATTAGAAAAAGATCTAATCACGTTACAGTTGTGATAGATGCATTAAATAAAACACAAAGCTAAGATAGAGATATGGGACAAAAGACAAATCCAATCGGAAATCGCTTAGGTATTATCAGAGGATGGGAATCTAACTGGTATGGAGGAAATGATTATGGAGACAAGCTTGCCGAAGACGATAAAATTAGAAAATACGTTCACGCACGTTTATCTAAAGCTAGTGTAAGTAGAGTAATTATTGAGCGTACGCTTAAACTTGTAACCGTTACTATCACTACTGCTAGACCTGGTATTATTATCGGTAAAGGTGGACAAGAGGTAGACAAGTTAAAAGAAGAGCTTAAAAAGATTACTGGTAAAGAGGTTCAGTTGAACATCTTTGAGATTAAAAGACCTGAGTTAGATGCTCATTTAGTAGCAGCAAGTATTGCTCGTCAAATTGAAAGCCGAATTTCATACAGACGTGCTATAAAAATGGCAATAGCTGCAGCGATGCGTATGAATGCTGAAGGTATTAAAATTCAAATTAGTGGTCGTTTAAACGGTGCTGAAATGGCACGTTCTGAGCACTATAAAGAAGGACGAATTCCTTTATCTACATTCAGAGCTGACATCGATTATGCTTTAGTTGAAGCACATACTACTTATGGTAGGCTAGGTGTTAAGGTCTGGATCATGAAGGGCGAGGTTTACGGAAAGAGAGAGTTATCACCACTAGTTGGTTTATCCAAGAAGCAAGGAAAAGGCGGACGTGGAGGTAACAAAAGAGGGAACCAACGTCGTAGAAAGTAATTTTTTAAAGTAAACAAGAAATGTTACAGCCTAAAAGAACAAAATTTCGTAAGCAGCAAAAGGGACGTATGAAGGGTAATTCCGGAAGAGGTCATTTGTTATCAAATGGAACATTCGGCATTAAGTCTTTAGATTCCTCATTTATTACTGCACGTCAGATAGAAGCAGCACGTATTGCCGCTACACGTTATATGAAGAGAGAAGGATCAATCTGGATTAAAATTTTTCCAGACAAGCCTATCACAAAGAAACCTCTTGAAGTACGTATGGGTAAAGGTAAAGGTGCCGTTGAATATTGGGCAGCTGTCGTAAAACCAGGTCGTATATTATTTGAAGTAAGTGGTGTGCCAATTGAAACAGCTCAAGAAGCGTTACGTTTGGCAGCTCAAAAACTTCCGGTAAAAACCAAATTTGTAATAGCTAGAGATTACGAAGCTTAATAAAAGATATTATGAAGCAATCAGAAATTAAACAGCTATCTACAGCTGAGTTACAAGAGAAACTTAGTGAAACTAAAAAGAGTTATGCGGACCTAAAGATGGCTCATACGGTGTCTCCACTAGAGAACCCAATTCAATTGAGAAACGTGAGACGCACAGTAGCACGTTTAGCAACAGAGTTAACTAATAGAGAAGTGCAATAATTGTATTCTGCTGAAAGATGGAAAAAAGAAACTTAAGAAAAGAACGTATAGGAGTAGTTACTAGTAACAAAATGCAAAAGTCAATTGTTGTTGCTGAGGTAAAGAAAGTAAAGCATCCTATGTATGGAAAGTTCGTGTTAAAGACAAAGAAATATGTCGCACACGATGAAACAAACGACTGCAACATTGGTGACAAAGTAAAGATCATGGAAACACGACCTTTAAGTAAGTCTAAATGTTGGAGATTGGTAGAAATAATTGAAAGAGCGAAGTAATTATGGTACAACAAGAATCAAGATTAAAAGTAGCTGACAATACAGGAGCAAAGGAAGTTTTAACTATCCGTGTTCTTGGTGGTACAAAGAGACGTTATGCCTCTGTAGGTGATAAGATTGTAGTTTCTGTGAAAGCAGCAACTCCAAACGGAAACATTAAAAAAGGTGCTGTGTCTACAGCAGTTGTTGTACGTACTGTAAAAGAAGTGAGACGTCCAGATGGATCTTATATTAGATTTGACGACAACGCTTGTGTCCTTTTAAACCCACAAGGTGAAATGAGAGGAACACGTGTTTTTGGACCAGTAGCTAGAGAACTTCGTGATAAACAATTCATGAAAATTGTATCATTGGCACCAGAAGTGCTTTAATTGATAAAAAAATGACAAAGCTTAAAATAAAATCAGGAGATACTGTACAAGTCATTGCTGGTGATCACAAAGGATCAGAAGGTAAAGTACTTAAAGTATTAATAGATAAGAACAAAGCCATCGTTGAGGGTGTAAATATGGTAAAGAAACACACTAAACCATCTGCACAAAGTCCTCAAGGCGGTATTGTTGAGAAGGAAGCAGCTATCCATATCTCTAACTTGTCTTTATTGACAAGTAAAGGAGAAACTACGCGAGTAGGTTACAGAATGGACGGCGACAATAAAGTGAGATTTTCTAAAAAATCAAATGAAGTAATTTAGTTATGGCTTACGTTGCAAGATTAAAACAAGAGTATAAGGAAAAAGTAATTCCTGCTCTTACGGAAGAATTCGGATATACAAATGTAATGCAGGTTCCTAAACTTCAAAAGATAGTTATATCTAGAGGTGTTGGTGCTGCAGTTGCAGATAAGAAGTTAATCGACCATGCTGTTGATGAATTAACAATGATATCTGGTCAAAAAGCAGTAGCTACAATGTCTAAAAAAGATGTTGCTTCTTTTAAATTACGTAAAGGAATGCCAATTGGTGCCAAAGTAACTTTAAGAGGTGAGCGCATGTTTGAGTTTTTAGATCGTTTAATTACTTCTGCGTTACCACGAGTTAGAGATTTCAACGGTATTAAAGCCACTGGTTTTGATGGACGTGGAAACTATAACTTAGGTGTTACAGAACAAATCATTTTCCCAGAAATTGATATTGATAAAATCAATAAAATCAACGGTATGGATATAACTTTTGTGACCACTGCAGAGACAGACAAGGAAGCAAAATCATTATTAACAGAACTGGGAATACCGTTTAAAAAGAATTAATTATGGCTAAAGAATCAATGAAAGCCCGTGAGGTAAAGCGTGCAAAAATGGTTGCTAAATATGCTGAAAAACGTAAAGCTCTTAAAGAAGCTGGCGATTATGAGGCGTTGCAAAAGTTACCAAAGAATGCTTCACCAGTCCGTATGCACAATCGTTGTAAACTAACAGGGAGACCTAAAGGTTACATGAGACAGTTCGGTATCTCACGTGTTATGTTCAGAGAAATGGCAAACAAAGGGTTAATACCTGGAGTTAAAAAAGCAAGTTGGTAAATCTCGATTATCGAGTAAATTATAAATTGGTCTCAGGTTTGGCAATAATGTCAAAAACCGTTACCGCAAATTAATAACTATGTATACAGATCCAATAGCGGATTATCTTACGCGAGTTAGAAATGCTGTTAAAGCAAACCACAGAGTGGTTGAAATCCCAGCATCTAACTTAAAAAAGGAAATGACTAAAATATTATTCGATCAAGGATATATTTTAAGTTATAAGTTTGATGATGACTCAACTGCACAAGGAACAATTAAGATTGCCCTTAAGTACAGTAAAGACACTAAAGAGTCAGTTATCAAAAAAATTCAAAGAATCAGTAAACCAGGTTTACGTAAGTATGCCGGTGCTAACGAAATGCCAAGAATCTTAAATGGTTTAGGTATTGCAATTGTGTCTACATCTCACGGTGTAATGACAGGTAAACAAGCGCAAAGAGAAAACGTTGGTGGCGAGGTATTATGTTACGTTTACTAAAAACAGGAAATTATGTCTAGAATAGGTAATAACCCAATAACAATTCCTGAAGGTGTCACTGTAGAAGTTAAGGACAACTTAATTACTGCTAAAGGTAAATTAGGTGAATTAACTCAAGAGTTTTCAGAAATTGACGTTAAGATCGAAGACGGCACTATTACATTAGAGCGTGCTTCAGATAAAAAAGATTTAAGAGCAAAACATGGTCTTTATAGAGCATTAATTGCTAACATGATTGAAGGTGTATCTAAGGGATGGACCAAAGAATTAGAATTGGTTGGTGTAGGTTATAGAGCATCAAACCAAGGGCAGAAATTGGATTTAGCTTTAGGTTTCTCTCACAATATCATTTTAGATATTGCGCCAGAGGTAAAAGTAGAAACTGTTACAGAAAAAGGTAAAAACCCAATAGTGAAGCTAACATCGTTTGACAAACAATTGGTTGGTCAGGTTGCTGCAAAAATACGCGGTTTCCGTAAGCCAGAACCTTACAAAGGAAAAGGTGTGAAGTTTGTCGGTGAAGAAATAAGAAGAAAAGCAGGTAAATCAGCTTAATAGTAAAGTTATGGCATTGACAAAGAATCAAAGAAGAACGAGACTTAGAAATAGAATCCGAAAGATAGTTTCTGGTACAGAAGCTAGACCAAGGTTATCTGTTTTTAGAAGTAATAAAGAAATTTATGCTCAGATCGTAGATGATGTAACTGGTAAAACTATTGCAGCTGCATCCTCAAGAGATAAAGACATTAGCAAGGCTAAAGGAAATAAGTCAGAAATTGCAACTTTAGTAGGTAAGTCTATAGGTGAAAAAGCAATGAAGGCTGGTGTAGAAACTATTTCTTTTGATAGAGGTGGTTACTTATATCACGGAAGAGTAAAATCATTAGCAGAAGGTGCTAGAGAAGCAGGACTTAAATTTTAAGACATTATGTATCAAAAATATAAAAACGCAGAGCTTGTAAAGCCAGGAGGATTAGATTTAAAAGATCGTTTAGTAGGTGTACAGCGTGTAACTAAAGTAACAAAAGGTGGTAGAGCCTTTGGTTTCTCAGCAATCGTAGTTGTTGGTGATGAAGATGGAGTTGTTGGTCATGGTTTAGGAAAATCTAAAGATGTAGCTACAGCAATTGCTAAAGCTATTGAGGATGCTAAGAAAAACTTAGTACGTATTCCATTGAAAAAAGGAACACTTCCACATGAGCAAAAAGGAAAGTATGGTGGAGCTAGAGTAAACATTATACCTGCAGCACCTGGTACAGGAGTTATTGCTGGTGGAGCTGTAAGAACTGTGTTAGAAGCAGTTGGTGTACACGATGTACTTTCAAAATCTCAAGGATCATCTAACCCTCATAATGTTGTAAAAGCGACTTTCGATGCTTTACTACAATTAAGAGATGCAGGTGTTATTGCTAGAGAAAGAGGAATTTCTCTTGAAAAAGTTTTTAACGGATAGTAATAGACTTTAGTCTTTAGTATTTAGACGATAGTTAAGATTTAAAAAAACATTTGAAGCTTCTAACGACTAAAAACTAATAACTGATAAACTAAGAAAAATGGCAAAGATTAAAGTAAAGAAAGTAAAAAGTGCAATCAATAGAACCCAAAACCAAAAGCGTATTTTAGAAGCTTTAGGTTTAAAGAAGATTGGTCAGGTTGTTGAGCACGATGCCACACCAAACATCCTTGGTATGGTAAATAAAGTTGAACATTTAGTTTCTGTAGAAGAAGCTTAAAAATATACACTTAATAATGGATTTAAGTAATTTAAAACCTGCAGAAGGTTCAGTAAAAAGTCAAGGAAAACGCATCGGACGCGGTCAAGGATCTGGTAAAGGTGGTACTGCTACCAGAGGGCACAAAGGTGCTAAGTCACGTTCTGGTTATTCTAAGAAAATAGGTTTTGAAGGTGGACAAATGCCACTTCAAAGACGTGTTCCTAAGTTTGGTTTCACAAATATTAACCGTGTTACTTATCAAGGAGTAAATGTTGATACACTTCAACAGTTGGTTGATGAGAAGAAAATTAAGGACACTGTTGATTTTGAAACATTGATGAGTTTAGGATTAGCTGGAAAGAATGATCTAGTTAAAATCTTAGGACGTGGTGAATTGAAATCAAAACTAAAAGTAACTGCTCATAAATTTACTGCTACAGCAAAAGCTGCTATTGAAGCTGCTGGTGGTGAGGCTGTAACTTTATAAGACCGTACAGAATGAAATTAATAGAAACATTAAAAAACGTCTGGAAAATTACTGAGCTAAAGGATAGAATCATTTTAACCTTAGGGTTATTATTGGTCTATCGTTTTGGTGCTCAAGTGGTTTTACCTGGTATTGATGCTGCTCAGTTAGGTGGATTACAAGATAATGCTGATGGTGGCATCTTAGGATTGTTAAACGCTTTTACTGGTGGTGCTTTTGCAAATGCTTCTGTATTTGCATTGGGTATTATGCCTTATATCTCTGCTTCGATTGTAGTTCAGTTAATGGGAATTGCTATTCCGTATTTACAGAAACTGCAAAAAGAAGGTGAGAGCGGACGTAAAAAGATCAATCAGATTACCCGTTGGTTAACGATTGCTATCTGTTTGGTGCAAGCACCAGGATATTTAGCAAGTTTACCAGCTTTAGGTATTCCGCCACAAGCCTTTTTATTAGGTAATGGAACGTTATTCTATTTTTCTTCTATCGTAATTTTAGTAACAGGCTGTATTTTTGCAATGTGGTTAGGTGAAAAAATTACAGATAAAGGTATTGGTAATGGTATCTCTCTATTAATTATGGTGGGTATTATTGCTACGTTGCCGCAATCTTGGTTGCTAAATGCAGCATCAAGAACCTCTGGTGATGGTACAGGTGGTATTATGATGATTTTAATAGAACTTGTTATTTGGTTCTTAATCATCTTGGCATCAGTTTTGCTGGTAATGGCAGTGCGCAAGATACAAGTGCAATATGCTCGTAGAACTGCTTCAGGTGGTTATGAGAAGAACGTATTTGGATCGCGCCAGTTTTTACCGTTAAAGCTAAACGCATCAGGTGTAATGCCAATTATCTTTGCTCAAGCAATTATGTTTGTGCCTGGATTAATCGGTGGATCATCTTGGTTAGAAGGCACAGAAACTGGTCAATGGATGCAAGCAAATTTTTCTGACATCTTCGGGTTTTGGTATAATTTAATCTTTGCATTATTGATTATTGTTTTTACGTATTTCTATACTGCAATTACAGTGCCTACTAACAAAATGGCAGACGACTTAAAACGAAGTGGTGGCTTTATTCCTGGGATTCGTCCTGGAACGGAAACTTCAGAATATTTAGATAAGATAATGTCTCAAATAACCTTACCAGGCTCTATTTTCTTAGCATTGATAGCTGTGTTCCCAGCATTCGTTGTAAAGTTGATGGGAGTTCAGCAAGGTTGGGCATTGTTCTTTGGAGGAACATCACTTTTAATTATGGTTGGAGTTGCAATTGATACGATGCAACAAATAAATTCTTATTTGTTGAACAAGCACTATGACGGCTTAATGAAAACTGGTAAAAATAGAAAAGCGGTAGCGCAATAATATTTAAACTATGGCAAAACAAGCAGCAATAGAGCAAGACGGAACAATTATAGAAGCATTATCTAATGCCATGTTCCGTGTAGAATTAGAAAACGGTCATATTGTGACTGCACACATCTCTGGTAAAATGCGTATGCATTATATTAAGTTACTACCAGGGGACAAAGTAAAATTAGAAATGAGTCCTTACGATTTAACGAAGGCTCGTATAACGTATAGATACTAATAAAGTATTTTAAAACAAAAACAGATGAAAGTAAGAGCATCAGTTAAAAAAAGAAGTGCTGATTGTAAATTAGTACGAAGAAAAGGAAGACTTTACGTCATTAACAAAAAGAATCCAAGGTTCAAACAAAGACAAGGATAATTATGGCAAGAATTGCAGGTGTAGACATACCAAAACAAAAAAGAGGAGTAGTCTCTTTAACTTATATCTATGGAATAGGTAGAAGTAGAGCAAAAGAAATTTTAGCCGCTGCTAAAGTTGATGAAAGCACTAAAGTAGATGATTGGACCGATGATGAAATCGGAGCTATCCGTGAAGCTGTTGGTACTTTTAAAATCGAAGGTGAATTACGTTCTGAAACTCAGTTGAACATTAAGCGATTAATGGATATTGGATGTTACAGAGGTATTCGTCATAGATCTGGACTTCCATTAAGAGGTCAGCGTACTAAGAACAACTCTAGAACACGTAAAGGAAGACGTAAAACAGTTGCTAACAAGAAAAAAGTAACTAAATAATAATAGTCTTTAGTCTTTAGACGTTGGAAAGAATCTGTTTGAAATTTAACGGTTTAGGATTCTAGCGACTATTACTAAAACTAAAAACTAAAACATATGGCAAAGTCAACAACAAAAAAACGTAAAGTCATCGTTGATGCAATGGGAGAAGCTCATATTACAGCATCTTTCAACAACATCATTGTATCGCTAACGAATAAAAAAGGGGATGTCGTTTCTTGGTCATCAGCTGGTAAAATGGGCTTTAGAGGTTCTAAAAAGAACACTCCTTACGCTGCTCAGTTAGCTGCTGAAGATGCTGCAGGTGTAGCTAAAGAAGCTGGACTAAAAAAGGTAAAAGTTTATGTAAAAGGTCCTGGTAACGGAAGAGAATCTGCTATTAGATCTATACATAATGCTGGTATTGAAGTTACAGAAATCATTGATGTAACACCATTACCGCACAACGGATGTCGTCCACCAAAAAGAAGAAGAGTATAATCTGAACTTTCAGATATATTTCAATATAAATAATAACAAGTATCAACGAGAGGTCAACGATTTTTGAAGGATAAGATTAAGACCTTAATTCAAGAGTCACTCTCAAAACAAATTTAAAATGGCAAGATATACTGGTCCTAAAACTAAAATAGCCCGAAAATTCGGTGAAGCTATCTTCGGAGATGATAAAGCCTTCGAAAAAAGAAATTACCCTCCAGGGCAACACGGTAACAACCGTCGTCGTGGTAAGAAATCTGAATATGCTATCCAATTAATGGAAAAGCAAAAAGCAAAATATACCTATGGTATATTAGAAAAGCAATTCAGAAACATGTTTAAAAAAGCAACTGCTGCTCCTGGTATTACAGGTGAGGTGTTACTTCAATTATGTGAGTCTCGTTTAGATAACGTGGTTTACAGAATGGGGATTGCTCCTACACGTAGCGGTGCAAGACAATTAGTATCTCACAGACACATTACAGTGAATGGTGAAAAGGTAAACATTCCTTCTTACCAATTAAAAGCTGGAGATGTTGTAGGTGTTAGAGAAAAATCTAAGTCTTTAGAAGCTATTCAGAATTCATTGGCTAATTCTAGCAATGTTTATGAGTGGATCACTTGGAACAACGATACTAAAGAAGGAACTTATGTTTCTGTTCCTGCAAGAATTCAGATTCCTGAAAACATCAACGAGCAAAACATCGTTGAATTGTACTCTAAATAATAAATTAATCACTATTGGTATTTGGCCAAAGGGTTTATGGGACTTCTTCAAACTTATAGACCGCGCAACTAAATAACAATTAAAACGAAGAATAAAATGGCAATATTAAATTTTCAGAAGCCCGACAAAGTAATCATGATTGATTCAAATGACTTTGAAGGCAAATTTGAATTTAGACCTCTAGAACCAGGTTATGGATTAACAGTAGGAAACGCTTTAAGACGTGTTTTACTGTCTTCATTAGAAGGTTTTGCAATCACTTCAGTTAGAATAGAAGGTGTAGATCACGAGTTTTCTACAATTTCTGGAGTCGTTGAGGATGTTACTGAAATGATCTTAAACTTAAAGCAAGTTAACTTTAAGCGTCAGATTGATGAAATCGATAACGAAACTGTTACGATTTCAATCTCTGGGCAAGAGCAAATCACTGCTGGTGATTTTCAAAAGTTTATCTCTGGTTTTCAAGTCTTAAATACGGATTTGGTGATCTGTAACTTAGACCCTAAAGTCAATATCAATATGGAATTAACTATTGAAAAAGGTAGAGGTTATGTGCCAGCTGAGGAAAACAAAAAATCTTCTGCACCAATCGGAACCATTTTTACAGATTCAATTTACACTCCTATAAAGAATGTAAAATATAGTATCGAAAATTTCCGTGTTGAGCAGAAAACCGATTACGAAAAATTAGTTTTCGAAATCATTACTGATGGATCAATTCATCCTAAAGATGCATTAACTGAAGCGGCCAAGATATTAATTCACCACTTTATGTTATTCTCTGATGAGCGTATCACGTTAGAGGCTGATGAAATTGCACAGACTGAAACTTATGATGAAGAATCTCTTCACATGAGACAACTATTGAAAACCAAATTGGTTGATATGGATCTTTCTGTACGTGCATTAAACTGTTTAAAAGCAGCAGAGGTAGATACTTTAGGCGACTTAGTATCTTTCAACAAGAACGATTTAATGAAATTTAGAAACTTTGGTAAAAAGTCATTGACTGAGCTTGAAGAGCTTGTGAATGTAAAAGGCCTTAATTTCGGAATGGATTTAAGTAAATATAAATTAGACAAAGACTAATTATTAATTAATCATATTTTGCTCTCCAGACTGTAAACGTCAGGATTTGGTAGCAAGATGATAAAACAAATGTCATGAGACACGGAAAAAAATTCAATCACTTAGGCAGAAAGACAGCTCATAGAAGAGCAATGTTAGCCAACATGGCTTGTTCTTTAATAGAGCACAAGCGTATTAACACAACAACAGCAAAAGCGAAAGCTTTAAAACAGTTTGTTGAGCCTTTAATTACTAAGTCTAAAGAAGATACAACACACAACAGACGTATTGTTATGGCTAGATTAAGACAAAAGGATGCAGTTGCTGAATTATTCAGAGATGTAGCTGAAAAAGTTGCTGATAGACCAGGTGGTTATACACGTATCATCAAATTAGGAAATAGACTTGGTGATAATGCTGATATGGCAATGATAGAGTTAGTAGATTATAACGAGCTTTATACAGCTGGTAAGCCTGCTAAGAAAACAAGAAGAAGCCGTAGAGGCGGAGGAGGTAAAGCAACAGCGACACCTGCACCAACAGAAACTCAAGCTTCTAACGAAGAAGAATAAATGTTGATAAGCATTAATAAATATAAAGGATAAGCTATTTAAGTTTATCCTTTTTTTTTGGAATTTTGTAAACAAGGTTCAACGATTATAAATACAATTCAGTAAATGAAGTACACACAGCGGAAAAAAGCGCTTATTTTATTGGCAGATGGTACCATTTTTCATGGTAAATCTATTGGAAAAGAAGGTTCTGCCTTCGGTGAGGTATGTTTTAATACCGGTACAACGGGCTATCAAGAAATTTTTACAGACCCCTCGTATTTTGGACAAATTATGGTGACAACCAATGCGCATATAGGTAATTATGGTGCGCATGACGAAGAGGTTGAATCTGATTCTATAAAAATAGCAGGATTAGTTTGTAAAAATTTTAGTTTTGAATATTCAAGACCAGATGCGGATAGCTCTTTAAAAACTTTTTTCGAAGAAAATGACACTCTAGCCATTTCAGATGTTGATACCAGATCTTTAGTAAGTTATATCAGGGATAATGGGGCGATGAATGCCGTAATCTCTACTGAAGTTGATAATATTGATGAATTGAAAAAGCAGCTTGCTGAAGTTCCTAGTATGGATGGTTTGGAATTGGCATCTAAAGTATCAACAAAGGAGCCTTACTTTTATGGTAATGAGAATGCCAAATACAAAATTTCAGCCTTGGATATCGGTATTAAAAAGAACATCCTTCGTAATTTGGCAAAGCGAGATGCCTATATAAAAGTCTTTCCGTACAACGCTAAGTTTGAAGATTTAGAATCCTTTAAACCAGACGGCTATTTTCTATCTAATGGACCTGGTGATCCAGAACCTTTAGTCGAAGCTCAAGAGGTAGCAAAGGAGATCATTAAAAGAGATTTGCCACTTTTCGGAATATGTTTAGGTCATCAAATTATTGCTTTAGCCAACGGTATTTCTACATACAAAATGCATCATGGTCATAGAGGGATTAATCACCCTGTAATAAACCTATTAACTGGTAAAGGTGAAATCACTTCTCAAAATCATGGTTTTGCGATTAGCAGAGAGGAAACTGAGAAGCATCAAGATATTGAGATTACGCACCTACATCTCAACGATGATACCGTTGCAGGAATAAAAATGAAAAGCAAGAATTGTTTTTCAGTACAGTATCATCCAGAGGCGAGTCCTGGTCCACACGATTCTAGTTACTTGTTTGACGAGTTTATAAATAATATTCAGAAAAACTAAAATGAAAATGGCAATGAAATATACAATTCATTGCCATTCTTTAATTACGAAAACATTTTCGCTTACTATTAATACAATAATAACAGTAGCAAAGCCTTATCAGGATTGATTTTCGTAAATTTGATAAACTTAACAGTGAACTGTTTCACTGTGCTTGTCGAAGTGCTGTCGTAGTGATAGAGTTACAGTTTCAGCGACTGAAAAATTAAAACCAATTAAAATATAAATATTCATGAGCATTATCATTAATATACACGCAAGACAAATTTTAGACTCAAGAGGTAATCCAACTGTTGAGGTGGATGTTATTACAGAAAATGGTGTCTTAGGAAGGGCAGCAGTACCTTCTGGTGCATCAACTGGTGAGCATGAAGCTGTTGAGCTCAGAGACGGTGGAGATAATTACATGGGGAAAGGTGTTTTAAAAGCCGTTGACAATGTAAACTCCGTTATTGCACAAGAATTGCTTGGAGTTTCTGTTTTTGAGCAGAACCTTATTGATCAGATGATGATAGATTTAGACGGTACACCTAACAAATCAAAGTTGGGAGCAAACGCTATTTTAGGGGTCTCTTTGGCAGCAGCAAAAGCGGCGGCTAATGAATTGAATATGCCTTTATACCGTTATGTTGGTGGTGTTTCTGCAAACACGTTGCCAGTGCCAATGATGAATATCATTAATGGAGGTTCGCACTCTGATGCTCCTATCGCGTTTCAAGAGTTTATGGTAATGCCTGTAAAAGCAAAAAACTTTACACATGCTATGCAAATGGGTACCGAAATTTTTCATAACCTTAAAAAAGTATTGCACAATCGTAATTTAAGTACTGCGGTAGGTGATGAAGGAGGTTTTGCACCAAATTTAGCAGGAGGAACCGAAGATGCTTTAGATACCATTGCAAAAGCAGTATCTAATGCTGGGTATAGTCTTGGTGATGATGTTATGATTGCCTTAGATTGTGCTGCGGCAGAATTTTACAAAGATGGCAAATACGATTATACCATTTTTGAAGGTGAATCAGGACAAGTGAGATCAAGCCAAGAACAAGCAGATTATTTAGCCGAACTTTCTGATAAATATCCAATATTATCTATAGAAGATGGTATGGATGAAAATGATTGGGATGGCTGGAAATACCTAACCGAGAAAATTGGTGATAAAGTACAATTAGTGGGTGACGATTTATTCGTAACTAATGTTGAGCGTTTATCACGTGGTATTGAAAATGGTATTGCCAATTCAATACTTATAAAAGTAAACCAGATCGGAACACTTACAGAAACGATTGCTGCGGTGAATATGGCACATAATGCTGGTTATACCTCGGTGATGTCTCACAGATCTGGCGAAACGGAAGATAATACCATTGCAGATTTAGCTGTGGCTCTAAATACAGGGCAGATTAAAACAGGTTCTGCTTCTCGAAGTGACCGTATGGCCAAATACAATCAATTATTAAGAATTGAGGAGGAGTTAGGTGAGGTTGCTTATTTTCCACAAGAAAAAGCATTTAAAGTAAACTAAAAGAATAATCTATATAAATGTAAAAAGCGACACTTCAAATAGAAGGGTCGCTTTTTTGGTTAATAATGCTTCATAAACTGTTAAAACCATTGTAATTCCACTTCCGAAATTGTTCGATATTTCGTACTTTTGCATACCTAAAATTAAGAAAAACCCAATATATATGTCAGATAAAGCCGTATTAGAAATTAATGGAGAAAAGCATGAGTTTCCTATTGTAACAGGAACCGAAAATGAAGTAGCGATTGATATTAAGACCTTAAGAGGAGTCACTAAAGGTGTTACTACCATTGATCCTGGCTATAAAAATACGGGAAGCTGCGAAAGTGCCATTACATTCTTGGACGGTGAAAAAGGTATTTTAAGATATCGAGGTTACTCTATTGAAGAATTAGCCGAAAAAGCAGATTTCCTAGAGGTAGCTTATCTATTGATTTTTGGAAATTTACCAACGGTTGAGCAATTAGAGAAGTTCCATATTGACATAAAGGCAAACTCTGTTGTTGACGACGACATAAAAAAGATATTAGATGCTTTTCCAAAGACCGCCCATCCAATGGGAGTCTTATCATCTTTAACAAGTGCCTTAACAGCATTTAATCCAAGTTCTGTAAACATTGATTCTGAAGAGGATATGTATAACGCCATTGTTAAGATTATGGGTAAATTCCCTGTTTTAGTGGCCTGGACGATGCGTAAAAAACAAGGTTTACCATTAGATTATGGCGATGATAAACTAGGTTATGTAGAAAACATACTTAAAATGATGTTTAAAAAGCCTCATGGTGATTATGAGCAGAATCCAATTTTAGTGAATGCACTCGATAAATTATTGATTCTTCATGCAGACCACGAACAAAACTGTTCTACGTCAACAGTAAGAATTGTTGGTTCATCCCATGCTGGTTTATTTGCTTCTCTTTCTGCTGGTATCTCAGCTTTATGGGGCCCATTACACGGTGGTGCAAACCAGGCAGTTTTAGAAATGCTAGAGAAAATTAAAGAAGACGGTGGTGATACCAAAAAATATATGGCCAAAGCAAAAGATAAGCAAGATCCTTTTAGACTTATGGGCTTTGGACATAGAGTTTACAAAAACTTTGATCCGCGTGCAAAGATTATTAAAGTTGCTGCGGATGAGGTATTGGGCGATTTAGGTATTGAAGACCCAATCTTGGATATTGCTAAAGGATTAGAAAAAGAAGCATTAGAAGATAAATATTTTGTGGATAGAAAGTTATATCCTAATGTAGATTTCTACTCAGGTATCATTTATAGGGGTATGGGCATCCCCGTAGAGATGTTTACTGTAATGTTTGCCCTAGGAAGATTGCCAGGATGGATAGCACAATGGCGCGAAATGCGTTTACGAAAAGAGCCTATCGGGCGTCCACGTCAATTATATATAGGTGAAAACCATAGGCCGTTTAAGTCTATTGAGAACAGATAATAAATAGATTAAGCTTCATATTTTATGAAGCTTTTTTACTTCTTCCATAATGAAATTTAATATTCAAAACGAAACTTCGCGACTAAGAGCTGTTGTATTAGGGACTGCACAAAGTAATGGCCCTATACCTACTTTAGAGGAGTGTTATGACCCAAAAAGTTATGAGCACGTTTTAAATGGAACGTATCCGATTGAAGCGGATATGAAAAAAGAAATGGCAGCCGTAGTCAAAGTGATAGAAAAGTATAACGTTAAAGTTTATCGCCCTAAGGTGATTGAAGATTACAATCAAATCTTCGCTCGTGATATTGCTTTTGTTGTAGAAGATAAATTGATAAAAGCTAATATTTTACCAGATAGAGATCGTGAGATAGAAGCAGTTTCGTATGTGTGGAAAGACGTCCCCAAGGAAAATATTATAAAATTACCAGAGGAATGCCATGTAGAAGGAGGGGATGTTATGCCATGGAATGACTATATTTTTGTTGGTACATATTCTGGTGACGATTATGCAGATTATATTACTGCGCGTACAAACATGGATGCTGTTATTGCTTTACAGGAGTTATTTCCTCACAAAACTGTAAAGTCTTTTGAATTGCGAAAATCCAACACAAATGCAAAAGAGAATGCTCTACATCTAGATTGTTGTTTTCAGCCTATCGGGAGGGATAAAGCCATACTTCATAAAAATGGATTTTTAGTAGAGAAGGAATACCAATGGCTAGTTGACTTCTTCGGAAAAGAAAATATTTTTGAAATCACTAAGGAAGAGATGTACAATATGAATAGTAACGTCTTTTCAATTTCGGAAGAGGTCATTATTTCTGAACAAAACTTTACACGCTTAAATACTTGGCTGAGAGCAAATGGCTTTATAGTAGAAGAAGTACCTTATGCCGAAATTGCTAAACAAGAAGGTCTGTTGCGATGTTCTACAATGCCTTTGATACGTGATTAATTACGTATCATTTTCTTAATTAAACTAATCTGCCCAAGGTGATAGTAACTGTGTTCTATCACTGCTTCAATATTTCGTAAGTAAGATCCATATTGTTCCTTAACAAAAGGCTCATTAAGCTGGCCATTTGGTAATAGACTTATTAACCTAATGAATTCTTGTGCATTTTTAATCAAGGCTTTTTTTCTGTTATCCCACTTTGGATGAGATGTAATTTTAGGACAATCAAAACTATATTTGTCACTTATGTCCAAGGGACCACCTTTAAGGACTTTTATAAGACCTTCAAGGTAATAATTAATATGAAAGGTTAAAGCTGCAATAGTATTAAGGGAATTGACTTTTTCTTCAGATTCTTGCCATGACACATCCTTTAGAATAGCTTTATAATTTGTATTTGCAATAAAAGTTCCGTCAATATAGACTTCCTTTAATCTAGACGCTAAACTTTCAGACAACTCCATAATTAAGTTCTGTATAAAAAGTAATTATTCACCAAGTTGATGTATTCTCTTTTAGCTTCATCTTGCGAAATATTTTTAACCTGAAAGAGCGCATTGGTCTTAAATGCGTTGATGATAGGTTTTTTACTACTTGGTCTCCCGTAGTCATTGGTGGCTTTTTTATAATAAGCATAAAGACGCAATAGGAAGTCTGCAGGGAATGGATCAGTATGATCGTTAACTCGTTTTACTGCAATTTCAAATTCAGTATGTAATTCTTCTGAGCTCATCCCATTTCTGCAATCACGCTTTCGCCTCCACGAACACGTTGATTGAGTTCTACTTTAATATCTGCGTTTAAAGGTAAAAATAAATCGACACGAGACCCAAACTTTATAAAGCCGGAGTCTTCACCTTGTTTTGCATTTTCGCCCACAATAGCATAATTAACAATACGCTTAGCCATTGCACCAGCAATTTGTCGGTAGAGGACTTTTCCAAAAGATTCATTTTCTACGACAACTGTTGTGCGTTCATTTTCTTCACTGGCCTTTGGGTGCCAAGCCACAAGATATTTTCCTGGATGATATTTACTGTAGGCAATTGTACCAGAAATAGGATGGCGTGTCACATGCACATTAATGGGGGACATAAACACCGAAACCTGTATACGCTTATCTTTAAAATATTCTTTCTCTTCAACTTCTTCAATAACGACTACTTTACCATCAACTGGCGATAATGCATGCTGAGAATTAGAATGTGTATTGCGTTTTGGATTTCTGAAAAACTGGAGTATTAAAAGAAAGAACCCCAAGACAACGACCATTAATGTTTTGCGCAACCATTCTATTGTGATGAGATTATCAATCACAAAAAATGAAACCACTACAAATACTAGCGTGATTAAAATTATTTTTTGTCCTTCTTTATGAAACATAGGTTAAAATTCTAAGGAATAAATATATAAAAGGTGCTGCAAAGATAATACTATCTAATCGATCTAACAGACCTCCATGACCAGGCATTATAACTCCACTATCCTTAACACTTGCTTGCCGCTTAAACTTAGATTCTATTAAATCGCCTAAAGTTCCAAAAACACTAATGATAATTGCCATTAACAGCCAATCATTAGAAGTAAGGGTTTCAGTATATTTAGCAACAAAGTAGCTTGCCACACAAGCAAAAAATAGTCCGCCTAAGAAACCTTCAACTGTTTTTTTTGGTGATATGCTTGGAAATAGTTTTTGTTTTCCGAAATTTTTGCCAACCATATAGGCAAAACTATCATTAACCCATACAAGCAAAAAAGCCCCTAATAGCAACAGAGGACTGAATGTACCCTCATAATTGGCAATAAGGAGTAAAAACACGAATCCACTAGATAAGTAAAAGGTTGTTGTGATATAACGTTTGGATTCGAAAAGCGGAATTCGCTTTTCAGCAAATAAATCTTTTATTAAAATTAGATT
Source organism: Winogradskyella sp. A3E31 (assembly GCF_046720935.1). Taxonomy (NCBI): domain Bacteria; kingdom Pseudomonadati; phylum Bacteroidota; class Flavobacteriia; order Flavobacteriales; family Flavobacteriaceae; genus Winogradskyella; species Winogradskyella sp. A3E31. Next base: position 25,116 of record NZ_JBHNWH010000010.1, on the reverse strand, counting down.
TACAAAAATGGTAGTTACCAACAGGATTTGAATGCCTTCATTACTGCCATTAGCCAATGAATCATTGACTAAACACCAGTACCAAAATCCAAAATATAAAATCGCAAAAATAACATATTGCGTTTTTGCTTTTAATAAAATCAGTTTACTGTATTCTACTAGGCAAACAAACCCAAAAATAAAAAGCAAAACTAGTAGTGCAGACGACCAAAAAAGTGAAGCAATAAGTAGAGTAGCATAGAGAGCGCCAGAAATGGCACGTATTGTTAATTCTTTCATCTATAGGTCCTCTAAAAGTAGCAGATATAAGTTTTTAGAACTACTTCCATAAGTAAGAAAATCTTTATCTACTTCCGTTTTAAAATGTTTTATGGTTGTGATATTGGTAGGGATTTTTGATCTATTTTTTTCTTTAATCCCTTTTAAACCTTCTCCTATATTTTCAACCAATTGACTTGTGGTAGCGTAGACAATAAAATTGGTCGGTAATTCTTTTAATTTTTTTTCTGCAATTTGATTTGAGGAAATCAATAATGAACCATCGTCAGAAATAAGGTACTCACACGTTGTAAAAAAGAATGTGCTTTCCGATGTTTTTTTAGACGTTTTAAATTGAAATTCTTTAAACATCTCATTTAACTGTTCATCAAAGACTAAAACAGTTTTATTTTCCCAATCATTTTCAACGAGGATATTCTCTAGAGACCTATTGACTTCTTGAATGTTTTCGCAGTAAAGGAACTTACCACCATTAGCTTTGAAATTTATTGTAAATCGCTCATCGACAGGTAGCTTCACTTCGGGCATATATTTGCCCCGCTCTTGATTTGGAATATGTTCTTCGGATTTGCTTGATTTGCCCCCAAAGATTCTTCTAAATAAGCTCATTAAATCGTTGCTATTAATAATCACTCTTTGACGAGATTATCAAATATAAAAAAACTTAAACTAACTCTTGGCTAATTTAAGTTTTTTCGATGTTCTACAAGTGCTCTATTCTTCTTCCTCAGTTGAACTTTCTTTATCTTCAAAAGCACGTTTCCCAAATATTTTTTCGAGATTATCTTTAAAAATAACTTCCTTTTCTAAAAGGACTTCAGCGAGCTCAGTAAGTTTGTCTTTGTTCTTTTCGAGAAGATCAATTGCTCTTTTGTATTGCTCTTCAATAATGTCAGATATTTCCCTATCTATAAGTTCTGCAGTTTGTTCACTGTACGGCTTTGTAAAGCCATATTCGGATTGACCTGAAGAATCGTAATAAGTAAGATTACCAACTTTGTTGCTTAAACCATAGATCGTTACCATTGCTCTGGCTTGTTTGGTAACCTTTTCAAGGTCACTCAATGCACCAGTCGATATTTTATCAAAAATGACTTTCTCTGCAGCTCTACCGCCTAAGGCAGCACACATTTCATCCAGCATTTGTTCTGGCCTCACTATCAAACGTTCCTCGGGTAAATACCAAGCGGCTCCTAACGAACGTCCTCTCGGAACGATAGTTACTTTTACTAATGGTGCAGCGTGCTCTAACATCCAACTTACGGTTGCATGACCCGCTTCGTGATAGGCTACAGCTTTCTTTTCGTCAGGCGTTATAATTTTATTTTTCTTTTCTAGCCCACCAACAATACGGTCAACAGCATCTAAAAAATCTTGTTTGTTTACAGCTTTTTTGCCTTTCCTCGCTGCAATTAAAGCTGCCTCATTACAGACGTTTGCAATGTCAGCACCCGAAAATCCAGGTGTTTGTTTTGCTAAGAAATCAATATCTAAATCATTTTCTTTTTTGAGTGGACGTAAATGCACTTCAAAAATCTCTTTTCGTTCCCTAACATCCGGAAGGTCTACATAAATTTGACGGTCAAATCGCCCAGCCCTCATCAATGCACCATCAAGAACATCAGCTCTGTTGGTTGCTGCTAATACTATAACATTAGTATTGGTGCCAAAACCATCCATTTCAGTCAGTAACTGATTCAATGTGTTTTCGCGCTCATCATTAGATCCTGAAAAATTGCTTTTACCTCTTGCTCGTCCAATGGCATCAATCTCATCAATGAATATAATAGAAGGTGATTTTTCTTTAGCCTGTTTGAATAAATCTCTTACCCTAGAAGCTCCAACACCTACAAACATTTCCACAAAATCAGATCCTGATAAGCTAAAGAAAGGTACTTTAGCTTCACCAGCTACTGCTTTTGCCAATAAGGTTTTACCTGTTCCCGGAGGGCCGACCAGTAAAGCTCCTTTAGGAATTTTACCACCTAAAGATGTATATTTTTCTGGAAACTTTAGAAAATCTACAATTTCCTGAACTTCTTCTTTAGCACCTTCAAGTCCAGCAACATCTTTAAAAGAAGTTTTAGTGTCTGATTTTTCATCAAACAACTTTGCTTTCGATTTTCCAATATTAAAAATCTGACCACCAGCTCCACCGCCACCACCAGAAGACATTCGGCGCATTATAAATATCCAAACACCAATGATTAAAATGAATGGTAAGAGCTGTAGAAAGAAATCTCCCCAAGCATTACTCTCAACATCTGCATCTCTTACTGTGGAAAGATCATTTTCCCTAATAATAGTATCAATTCTATTTTCAAAATTCTGAAGATCACCAAATTTTAAAGTGTAGTTCGGAATCTCAGAAGAAGGTATCAAAGATGTTGGTTTTGCATTCTCGTGGACTTTCTTTTGTAGTGCTTCTTCCGTAAGATAAACCTTAGCTGTTTTAGTATTACTGACTATAATAACCTCTTTAATATCACCACTTTCTAAATACGAAATAAAGTCAGAATTACTGATTTCCTTGGTGCTGTTAAAGGCGCTGCCACCGAGGAGTTGAATTCCTAAAAAGGCTGCTATAATGATACCATAAATCCAATACGGATTTAATTTTGGTTTTTTATTTTGTTTTTTGTCGTCTTTTGCCATCTTGTTGCCGCAACTGCGGTAATCTTTTTTTGTTTAGTAGCTTGTTTCTATAACGGTGGTTTTAGCGTCCCCCCAAAGACTTTCAATATCATAATACTCTCTCACATGTTTTTGAAACACGTGAACGACGACATTGACATAATCCATTAAGACCCATTCTGCATTATCAGTTCCTTCAATATGCCATGGTTTGTCCTTAACAGTTTTGCTTACTTGTTTTTGTATGGAATTAACTACGGCGTTTACTTGTGTATTAGAAGTACCTTCGCAAATAATAAAATAATCACAAACCGTATTTTCTATATCTCTTAAATCTAATATTACAATCTCTTTTCCTTTGACCTCTTCTATACCAGCAATAATGGTTGTTATCAACTGATCTGCATTACTATTGTCTTTCGTCATTAATTTAAATTAATTTTGTGCAAAGTTATTATTTTTTTAGTTCTTTTAAGACCTTATTTGTCATAAGAAAACCATAAATAACACCCAGCGATTATTATGCCTATAATCAAACTTAATGCCATTGATTCGACCAACGCTTATATAAAGCGGAAGGCTTTAATGCGCGAGCTAGAAGATTTTACTACTGTGGTAGCTAAATTACAGACAGAAGGAAGAGGGCAAATGGGCACTAGATGGCAGTCCGAGGGCTCTAAAAACCTTATGTGTAGTATTTACAAACGTATTTCGGGGGTTGAAAATAACAGGCAGTATTATATAAGCATGATTACTGCCTTGGCTGTAACTGATGCATTAAAAACCCTAAATATCCCGAAAATATCCATAAAATGGCCTAACGACATTTTGTCAGAGGGTCATAAAATTGGGGGGATCTTAATTGAAAATCTAATTAAACATAATAAAATACACGCCACTATTATTGGGATTGGACTAAATGTGAACCAAAAATTCTTTTATAAGCTGCCAAAAGCGTCTTCGTTATATGTTTTGACGGGTCAGTTATTTGATACTGATGAATTAATGACTCTTATTTTGAAGCATTTAAAAGAGCAATTTCGATTGCTAGAAAATCATGATTTTAAACTCATAAAATCCAATTACGAGGCATTATTATTTCGAAAGCAAAAACCATCAACTTTTGAAACCAGCTATGGAAAACACTTTACGGGCTACATCAATGGTGTCACTGAAGACGGAAAGTTAGAAGTTATGGTAGAAGACGGTATATTGAAGACTTTTGACCTTAAAGAAGTATCTTTAAAATACTAGATTGCAGTCTTCATGTTGGTTGCTAGGGTTTCAATGAATTTAGAAATAGGCCCTTTAATCATCATGGCCATCATTGGGTTAAAATCACCTTCAAACTTAAGCTGAACTTCACTTTGATTTTCAGAAATTTCTAGAATATTTCCTATTAAAGAAAAATCTAACTTACCTCCAGCAGCACCAAGAACAATTAAACTGTGAGGATGTGCCTCCTTTTTCTTTAAGATAATCTCTGGCATTCCTTTTAGGGCAAAAACAAATTTATCGTCGTCTAAAACTTCAAACTTACTTATGTTTTCGGGCATAAGCTGCTCAAAATTTTTGACATCAGATAAAAATTCAAAGGTGTCTTTGGCTGATTTGTTAAGCGTTACTTTTGGAGATTCTAAATTCATAGTATTGTTTTTGCTTTTTGTTTGTCAAATACCGTTCCATTCACTCGGATTGGCATTCCAAAGCGCTAAGACTTTTTGTTGTTTACTGTTAATGTAGTGTGTATCCAAAGCTTGCTCTAAAAGATTCTCGTAATTACTCAACGTGTGCAAATCGATCTCAGCGGATTTAAAATTTTCTTCAGATACATTAAAACCGTAACTAAAAATGGCCACCATTCCTTTTATGTTAACATTGGCTTTTTCTAGGGCCTTAACAGCATTAAGACTACTCTTGCCAGTACTGATTAAATCTTCTACGACAACAACATTTTGACCCGCTTCTATATGTCCTTCAATTTGATTTTGACGTCCATGACTTTTGGCTTCGGGTCTTACGTAAACAAAAGGTAAGTTAAGATAATCTGCTACCAAAGCCCCAATACCGATTGCGCCTGTTGCTACACCCGCTACGACATCAATTTTGCCATACAATTCTTCTATTTGATAGGCTAGTTGTTCCCTAACGTAGTTCCTTATCATTGGGTAAGATAACACTATTCTATTGTCGCAATAAATCGGAGACTTCCAACCAGACGCCCACGTAAAGGGTTCATTAGGCTGTAATTTAATGGCGTTAATCTTTAGAAGTAATTCTGCAGTTTTTTTTGCAGTGTCTTTGTTGAGAATCATGCTGTAAAATTAATGAATTTAAAAATTTCTGGTAGAAATATTTTTAAATTTAATAGTCTTATTTTTATTGTCTTTTATACCAATTGGCTTGAGTATTTCAGTATTATTTTAATTTTAAGTTTTAGGTATTTGTATTTTTCTATTTTAAAAAAGCTATACATTTACTAAATAATTGATAAACAGAATTCAATTTATGCATACTATTTATGTTGGTGATAAGCCCATATATCTAACAACAGAAGTTAAAAAAGAAACTAATTTTAAGGTGTTTTTATTAAAGTCCGTAAAATTAGGGAAGGTTATAAAAATGCTAAACAAAACCGATTTGGAATGCGTTTACCTTGTAGATGATAACCCTAAAAAATTATTGAAACGTTTTTTAAAGAAACTTCCCAATGTTATAGCTGGCGGGGGAAAGGTCTATAATGAGAAAGGGGAAATTTTATTTATCTATAGAAATGATAAATGGGATTTGCCAAAAGGGAAAACTGAAAAAAAGGAATCCATTGAAGAGACCTCGATTAGGGAAGTAGAGGAGGAGACAGGAGTAAAAGGGTTGCAAATAATCAAACCATTACCAACCACTTACCATATTTTTAAAAGAAATGGAAGACATAAGATAAAAGTGACGTATTGGTTTGAGATGTCCACAACTTATGAAGGGACATTGAACCCTGAAGAGGACGAAGGTATAACAAAAGTAGAATGGCTCGATGAAAAGAAGATCGAAAAAGCCATGGAAAACAGTTATGCTAATATTCAGGTTTTGGTTTAGTTAACTCTTTTGTTGCAATTATAACATGTTCATGTTCATCAAGACCAATACGGTTGTTCTTAGCCTCCTTGTATTTCAGCCTTTTAGTTTTAAAACCAACACTTTCTAGTCTTTTAAGTATTCCGTCTATCGAATAAATTCTAACATGATCTTCTTGCCCAAAATGTTTTAATCGATCTAATTTGGATGTCATATTTGAATTTTCGTAAATATCCCCTTCTTTAAATGGGGTTTGTATATAGACTTTGCCATTAGGCTTTAATATGCGATACAATTCTTTCATGGCCTTTTTATCATTTTCCACATGTTCTAAAATATGGTAACAAATGATAATGTCATAGCTGTTGTCGATTTCCTCAATACTTTCAATATTAAAGGATTTATCAGCCTTAAATTCACCATCATAATCTGAAGTAATGTAAGATTTAAACTTAGTCTCTTTTATTTTAGTGACCAAAGCTTCATTTGGTGAGAAATGCAAAACAGTTTTATGATTTATTTCAGGTTTTAAAATCTCCCATAGACGTCGTGTTCTTGAAAGGCTCCCACAATTTGGACAAATCCTTAGGTTATTATTAGTAATAATAAATGACCTCATATTAAAGTCACAAAGGTTACAGTGGTAGGTGGACCCTTTGTAAAAACGTGCCAAGGTTTTTCTTAGTTTATCCTTATTTTTTAGCACATAATGCTCAGGTAAAAGGGTGTAGACGGTGTTTTTAAGAGAGTTATACATAGGCTATTTTAAAACTCTGTAAACAGGATATTGTAAATGAGCTTTTTCGTAATGTTCACTTTGTTTATGAAGCCAATCTAATTGGGCATACCAATTGTTTGCAAAATCTTCATCAAATGATTTTCTAAGATTAAAATCAATCTGCAATTGAGGATTCTGAGCCAATAATAATTTGGCTTTATCTTCCCAGACATAAGGGGAAAACCCTTCCTTTTGCTGTAAAATGGTGTCAAAGAAGTTCCAATTGAAAAATGAATCTGTAGCTTGGGGTTCTAACGTTTCCATAAGATATCTAAACCCTTTTTGGTTTGTATCTATCATAATATCACCAGCTCTAAATGTTACATCTTCAGTAGAAGCGGTAAGCTCAACATTATAGTGAGGGTAGTGGCCCTCATAAGCATTTATTCTCGTTTGATAGTCTGATATTTTATAAGATTCTACGGATAGTGTTGTGTCTTTCTCAATAGTGCTAAAACTTATGGCATTGGCTTTTAATAGCTCCAATACATTGTGCCAGCCTTGAGGAATGATGTAGGCTTTTGGGACAGTTACTTCCACTTTTGGTTTGAAATAATTCTGATACTCAACCTCTTTGGTAAAGGGCTTTGTTCTGTCGTATTTTAAACGGTTTGCACCTGTAATTTCACTGGGAACCATTTCTCCTTCATACCCTTTAAAATTTAAGGTGCTGACTTGGGTGGTGTCGAGTTGCCACGTCAATGGATATGTTGTGTTGTTGGTTTGATTTTCAAAAGCCTTTTGTCTCAATTGCTTAATTTTACTACCATGAGTTTCTGTGAGCTCTAACATACTTTTCATGAGGTCATAAGTGCCTTCTACACGCTGCTTATACGGTTTTAGCATGTGTGTTTCCACCATCATTCCAAGAGAATTCCAAAGTGCTGTATATCCTGTAGAATATCTGGGCGAATCAAAAAATTGTGAAAAGCCTTTTTCAGGGACACTATTAAAGACATTGACATAAGGCGTTATATCCCACGATTTAGCCTCTAATTTAGTTTCTAATTGTGGCATTATTGTATCATTAAGAAATACTCCTAAGCCACCCCCTAACTTGTTGTGCTGTGTAAATAAATGAGTTAAGGTATATTGATAGTCGGCGCCATTGCTTACGTGGTTGTCTATGAATACATCTGGACTTAACAATTGATATATCTCTGCAAAAGCTAATGCATTTTTAGTATCAGATTTTATAAAATCACGATTCAAATCATAATTCCTGGCATTACCCCTAAAACCATAAGATTTTGGGCCGTTTTGGTTAGTGCGTGTTGTTGAGTTTCTATTAAGGCTGCCACCAATATTGTAAATGGGAATTGTTACTAAAACTGTCTGTTCTGGAGCTTCAATTTTTTCTTCAACAATATCCCTGAATAATAGCATTGTAGCATCAATACCATCAGATTCACCTGGATGAATACCATTATTTATAAGTATTACAGCATTTTCTTTTTTAAAACGCTGTACATCAAAATCTTCATTCATATTTAAAGTAACAATATGAAGTGGTTCACCTGAATCCGTTGTGCCCATTGCTTTTATTGAAACTTGAGAATAGGCATCAGCTAGATCCATATAGAATTGAATTGTTTCATGGTATGTGGCTGTTTCTTTGCCTTCGCTCTTTTCAAATACAGTAGTAAAATCCTTAGAGTGTTCAGTGGTCTTATCTGAGCATGAAGTTATTAGTACTAGAAGCAAAAACAGTTTTCTCATAAGTCTTTATTATTTACTGTAAACTTAGTTATTTCAAATTAAAATTAAAGGCATTTCTACACCGTAAAAAAATCCTAAAAGATTAATTTTGTTCACAAATCAAATTGATTAATGCGACAGATTACAGATACCATTTTAATGATCCGCCCAGTGAATTTCAGAATGAATGAACAAACTGCGGTGAATAATTATTTTCAGGAAGATTTAGAATTAAAGAATATTGAAATTAATACCGAGGCTAAAAAGGAATTCGATGCTTTTGTAGCAAAATTACGTAGTGCTGGTATTACGGTCATTGTAGAAGAGGACGATAAAACTAGTGATACCCCAGACTCTATTTTTCCTAATAACTGGGTTAGTTTTCATGATAATGGTGATGTTGCGTTGTATCCCATGTTTGCTGAAAATAGACGAAAGGAACGCCGTGAGTCTATTTTTTTGAGATTAGAAGATGAAGGTTTTTATATTAAAAATATCGTTGACTATACTTCGGCTGAAGACGAAGGATTTTTCTTGGAAGGGACGGGGAGTTTAATGCTTGATCGTATAAATAGAGTGGCGTATTGTGCTTTATCTCCGAGAGCGGATGAAGAATTGTTTATTGAGTTTTGTGAGGATTTTGAATATTCGCCTGTAGTGTTCCAGGCAAATCAAACGGTTGATGGAAAACGCTTACCTATTTATCATACCAATGTTATGATGTGTATTGCCGAGAATTTTGCCGTGATATGTTTAGATAGTATTGATGATAAAAAAGAAAGAAAAAATGTGGTTAAGCATTTAAAGCAATCTCGCAAAGAAATTATCGCGATTAGTGAAGCTCAAATGCATCAATTTGCTGGTAATATGCTACAATTAAAAAGTGGTAATGGGCAGACTTACCTGGTAATGAGTCAAGCCGCTTTTAATAGCCTTTCTGGTGAACAAGTTAAATCTATTGAAACACATTGTGAAATTCTTTCAAGCCCACTAGATACCATTGAAACATGTGGAGGTGGTAGTGCACGTTGTATGATGGCGGAAATCTTTCTACCTAAAAACTAAAAAGCAGAATTACGCTTTTTCTGATGCTCTCTGGGTATTTTCAGGTTTAGAACCAAGTGCAGCTTTTGGCAGTTCAATAAAGAATTTACTACCAATATTTGGAGTGCTTTCTACCCAAATACGACCGTTGTTTAATTCTACTAAGTCTTTAGCAATAGTTAGGCCCAAGCCTGTTCCTTTTTCATTTTTAGTACCTACCGTAGTAAAGTTGTTACGAGCGTTAAATAATTTTTCGATATTTTCTTGAGATATGCCTATACCTGTATCTTCGACACATATCAATGCATTGCCGTTGTAATCTTGGTTAGAGACAGTAATAACATCTCCTTTTCCACTAAACTTAACAGCATTGGTAATAAGGTTCTGAATAACAATTTCTAGCATACTTCGATCCGCATACACAAAATCACGTCTCGACTCATCAATAATCATAATGCCCTTGTCCACTACTTTTTTATCTACCAGTGCTATTTTGGTTTGAAAAACTTCTTGAATATTAAACAGTTCTGGTTTTGGGTTTAAATTTTGCAGTTGCGATTTAGACCAATTTAAAAGGTTGAAAAGAAGGGAAGAAGCATTGTTTGCGTTTTCACTCAATTCCGGAATCAATTGGTTAAATTCTTCTTTGGTGATAGCATCATCTTTTAACAAGTCTAAAAAGGCTTTAATGGAAGAAATAGAATCTTTTAAATCGTGAGAAACAATTGAGAATAACTTATCCTTAACTTGATTGACCTCTTTTAGCTGAGCGGTTTCTTCCTTGAGATGCTTATTTTCTATCTTCAGGGATTTTGAACCTCCCCGTAATTCTTCAAGTTGTTTTTTGTCCTTGTCATTTTTGAGATACATAAAAATGAGCAAAGCAAGACTTACTAAAAGTCCTGCTATTAATCCATAAATTAGAATTGGGTTAGAGGTTTTCGTTTCAGAGTTGTCAGGCGGATCACTAACAATAGGATTCTCCATCTGTATTGGTTCTGCCTCATTAATCTCAGGTATTATAACTGGAATTGTATTGCGACTCAGTTCTTCTTTGAGGTCGTAAAATTGATTCTGCCAGTAAAATGCATTTTGAAACCGTCCTCTTGAAGAATCTAAAGCAATCCTAAGTCTATAGTTGGCTAACAATTCCTGTTGATTATCAGTCCGGGTGGCAATTCTATAGGCTTCAACAATTTGGTTTTCTGCCGTTCTGAAGTTTTTTTGTTTTAGGTTAAGGTCTGCCACAGCATTTAAGGATTCTAAAACACCTTTGTCATTATTAATCCGACGGTTATATTTTAATCCTTCAACCAGATACTCCGCTGCTTTGTCTTGGTTGTTGAGTTTTAGATAACTCATACCAATTTGAGGCAGAATACTACCTCTAAGTTCTTGATCTGTTTCAGGATCGAAACGGTTTAAAGCACGCTCGTAAAAAGTAATGGCTCTTGTATAGTTATTTTGATCAAAATGAATCTTAGCTATTGTAATGAGTGTTTGTTTGATTCCGTTTTCGTCATTAAGACGTTCTCTCACTTGAAGTGTCTTTGTGCTATAGTCTAAAGCCTTGTCTAATTGATTGGTGTTGTAATAAGCATCTGCTAGGTTGTTATATGCAACACTTAACTCCTCGTCGAGGTTTCGATCTTCAAATATAGGAATGGCAGAAAGAGCATGCTGTAGTCCAAAGGCATAGTTTCCTCTTTTAATTTCAATCAGTCCAATCTGGTTATTGACTTTAGCAACCCCAAGTGTATCCTGTAACTGTTGAAAATACGTTTTTGATGCTCTGTAATTTTCTATGGCATTGAGATAGTCGTTACGTTCGCTATAGATTCTCGCTTTATAAAACGTTGTTTCAGCAACACCTTTTTCATAGTTAATGTTTTCTGAAAGCTCCGAGGTCTGGTTGATGAAGAGAAGCGCTTTATCATAAGCTTCGACTTTTAATAGCTCATCAATCAACAAAAGTGACGTCTCAACTTTTGTTGAATCCTGAGCCTGATACGCCAATTTTACCGTAAGCTCATCTATCTTATCGTTTTGAGAAGTAACGACAAGGGAAAGCATTAAAGCAAAAATGAGGTATAACTGCTTCATGCACGGATGAGTTTACATTTTATTTTAATGTATTGGTGATATAACCTTTCTGAGAGGGATTGAAAGCGTAAGGTCACACAAAACAAAAACAAAACTGTTAATGTTTGAATGGGCGTCATAAACGTTTTGGGACGTTAATTAATAGCAACTCAAAAATCATCAAACAAAGTCTTAAATACTAATTTATAAGAGGTACTACCAAAAAATCGGACAAATGGAGCTATTCATTTTTAAGCCATTTTTGCAATTGCCGACCAAGAGCAAAAAAAATAGGGAAAATGCACTTTTGTCGATAAACGGTACATACTTCATTATTCAATGTCTTGTCCAAATTTTATAAGATTTCCGTCTAAATCCAAAATTGCAAATTCGCGCATGCCATAAGGTTTATCTTCCAATTTTCCGTTGGGATGGATCACATCAAATTGTTTTAATTCTGAATAAAGTCCATCAATATCGGTAACGTCAACATAACAGCTTGTGTTTTCTGGGTGAATTTTATTATCGCACTTCCAGAAGTGAACAATGAATTCGTCTCTTGCAATCACTGCATAATTTTCATCTTGATAGCCAATACGATTAAATCCTAATTTTTCTTGATAAAATTTTACAGTTCTATCGATATTTAAAGATGCCAATACGGGGATGCCTCGTATTAAATGTTTTTGTCGTTTCATTTTGGGAATTTAATCCCGTAAGTTAACGAATAATAGGCTTAGTAAATCTTAATAAAACAATAAAACCATTATCTTTGCAGGCGTTTAGTAACAATGGATTAGACGGTAAAGTAACGATAGATGAATCTTCAAAACACCTTAGAGCATAAAGTTAAAGCAGCTTTTAATTCCCTTTATAATTTAGAATTAGATACTGTAGAATTTCAAGCAACACGTAAAGAGTTTGCAGGTGATATCACGGTTGTTGTTTTCCCTATGTTACGTGTTAAAAAAGGAAATCCTGCTGCTATTGGGGAGGCTCTAGGACAATATTTAGTCGATAATGTTGATGAAGTCAAGGCTTTTAATGTTGTAAAGGGCTTTTTGAATATCGAAATCAGTGATGATTACTATATCAGTTTTTTTAATGCAATAAAAAACAATGAGCATTATGGTTTTAAAACCCCAGAAAAGGGTGATAAGGCAATAATGGTTGAATATTCTTCGCCTAACTCTAATAAACCCTTGCATCTTGGTCATGTTAGAAATGTACTATTAGGCTATAGTGTTTCTGAGATCATAAAAGCTTCAGGGAAGAGAGTGTATAAAACACAAATTATAAATGACAGAGGTATACATATTTGCAAGAGCATGTTGGCTTGGCAACGCTTTGGCGATGGTGAAACACCAGAATCTACAGGGTTGAAAGGCGATAAACTGGTCGGAAATTACTATGTAGAATTTGATAAAGTCTATAAATCTGAAGTCTCTAAATTAATGGATGATGGGTTAACTGAAGATGAAGCTAAAAAACAAGCCCCGATTTTATTGGAAGCCCAAGAAATGCTCCGAAAATGGGAAGCTGGTGATAAAGATGTGGTTGCACTATGGGAAAAAATGAACGGTTGGGTGTATGAAGGGTTTGAAGAAACCTATACAAATATCGGTGTAGATTTTGATAAGTATTATTATGAGAGTCAAACATACCTTTTAGGGAAAGAGTTTATTGCAGAAGGTCTTAGATCTGATGTGTTTTATAAGAAAGATGATGGTTCTGTTTGGTGTGATTTAACCGAGGATGGACTTGACGAAAAAATTGTACTTCGTAGTGATGGTACAGCGGTATACATGACCCAAGATATCGGTACTGCCATTCAGCGTATAAAGGATTACCCAGATGTAGGAGGAATGGTCTATACCGTGGCTAATGAGCAAGATTATCACTTTAAGGTCTTGTTTCTTATTTTAAAAAAATTAGGTTTTGATTGGGCTGAAAATCTATTTCATTTAAGTTATGGAATGGTGGATTTGCCAAGCGGAAAAATGAAGAGTAGAGAAGGAACGGTAGTCGATGCAGATGATCTTATTAAAGAAATGGCAGATACTGCTGAATCCATATCTAAAGAATTAGGAAAACTTGATGATTATAGTGAAGATGAGAAAGAACAGCTCTACAAAACTATCGGCTTAGGCGCATTAAAATATTATATCTTAAAGGTAGATCCTAAGAAACGAATCCTTTTCGATCCTAAAGAATCTATCGATTTCCAAGGCAACACGGGGCCGTTTATTCAATATACTTATGCGAGAATTCAATCTATTCTTAGAAAAGCAAGTCTAGATAATGTTATACCGAGTTCAGTAGAAGTATCTCTACACGATAAAGAAAAACAACTCATCAAACAGTTGGAACAGTTCCCTGAAGTCATTCAAAATGCAGCAGAACAACACAGTCCGGCTTTGGTTGCAAATTACACGTATGATTTGGTTAAAGACTTTAATTCCTTCTATCAAAATGTGTCCATTCTAGGGGCAGATTCAGAAATTGAAAAATCATTTAGGGTTGATTTGTCTAGAGTAGTGGCAACAACTATAAAAAATGCATTTAGTATTTTAGGGATTGATGTCCCAGAACAAATGTAATTTAGAACTGACCTTTATATTTTAGTGCCTGTTTTATATGAGCTAAATGATGATTGCTATGCCAGGCATACATGCCAATGGTTTCTTCAATCGAAAATCTTTTACCATGTTCTGGATGAATAAATTCTTTTTTTAAATCTTCTTCTGAAAAACTTCTTAATAGAACCCCCAATTTTGAATGTACACCAGATATAATTGAAACGGAAGTGTCTATAGGGTGTTCGTAATCTATCAATGTTGCCCACCTATCTTCAAAATAAGGTCTAATGGTCGGTACATTTTCTGTCATTGCCAATTTAAAACGGATTATGCTATTGATGTGGCTATCGGCTAAATGATGCACGACTTGTTTAATAGTCCACCCATCTGGACGATAGTTGTAATTTAATTCAGTTTCATTAAGATTTTCAGTTAATCCGATAACTGATTTAGGTAAAGTTTCAATATCTGTAATCCATTCATTAAGATGTGTGTCTGATATTGTTTCAGGTTTTTTGAATTCCCCGATAGGGTATTTCAAACTATAGAGATCATCCATGAGTGTGATTTTTTTGAAAATAAAGATACTTCAAATTGAAAGATGAACTAGAAGCGCACCCTAAAACTAAGGTTTGGAGTAAAGCCCAAGGATCTATTTTCAATCTCGATAGCATTTTGGTCATCATTTGGATCCACTTCGTAATACCGGATAATGGTATTTCTCTCATTGGTGACATTTAAGACTCCTGCTTTTAATGACGCATTAATATTTGAGGATAATTTAAAGTCATAACTCAGTGAGGCATCGAGTCTCATAAAAGGGTCGAGATTTTCACCATTTGGAGAATCATAGTTTACAAATGTAGTATTACCATCTTGTACGGTTTCATTCCCTTCAACAGGAATGGTATAAGGTCTTCCCGAACGCCACTGACCGCCAATGGCGACCTTTAAACGTTCTAAAATATCGTAATTAAAGCCTAAATTAACGGAGTGCCTTATGTCTACATTATTTGGAAAGCTACTTGGTGTAAAGGCTTCAAATGTATAATCATTAGTACTGTAGGTGTAGCTTAGATAAGCACTATAGTTTAAAGCGGTTTTGTTGGCTAAAAACTCTAAGCCTTTTGCCGTATAACTTCCAGTAGCACTTCTGAATTGAAAATTGTTGTAAAACCCTTGATTTGACGCTGTAATACCATCGACCTCCTTATAAAACGAAGTCACATCGATATTAAAATTATTTTTAGTGTAACCAATGCCAAAAGAGCCTTGTTTGCTGGTAGAGATAGGTATTTCATTATTGTCGGCTAAAACCCATCGGCGATTTTCCACTCCCAAAAAGTCATCCTGAAAATCTATTCTTTGTGTTGCAGACTGATTTTTAAACTCCCCCTCTAATTTTAACGCAAATTGTTCAGATAATTTTTGTCTGATATTCAATCGTGGCTCTACTAAGAATTTTTCAAACTTTTGAAAATAATTACCTCTCACACCAATTCTGAAGTAGGTGTTCCCTTTATTATATTCTGCTTCTGTAAATAGTGAATGATTAATGAGTACATCTTTTTTTGTTCTTCCAAAAGCAGGGTTGCTAACAGTGGTTTCATTTAAAATACCCGTTTCATTGAGTTGATAACCCATCAACAAATTAAGGTGAGGTTTCAAATTATAATTGACATTCAGTTTTAAACCCGTATCCAAAACATCATTGGTTTGGGTGACTTGCTGGTCAGTTTCAATGCGAGTATCAGTAGCATCAACATTGTAATTAGAATAATAGGCTATGAAGTGAGAACTCCATCTCTTAGACCATTTTGAATTCCAATGCGCACCAACACCCAGATTCTCTTGCTGAAGATTACTGGTTCTTGAGGTTGTTGAATTGTCTTCAGTAGTAATTTGCTCACTATAATCGAGATTGTTTTTAATCTGAATGACATTTGCTCTAAAACTATGGTTCTCATTTAAGTCGAATAATACTTTTGCTGTATAATCATAAAATGAAAAGTCTGAATCTGTACTGCTATTATTTATGGATTCGCTATTGGTATTGATATCACTGTCCTGAAAGCTACGTTCAAAATAATTGTCATAAGTCGGAGTGGTAAAAGCATCGGTAAATGAACGTCTCCCCGAAATATGAAGGGCTAATTGTGATGACACCGGAATTTCTAAAAATGCATCCCCACTAATTAAATTCAATCCAGCACCTCCCTTAATGTCCTGGTTAATTTCATCCTTTGTGAAAATATTAATGGTACTGGACACTCCATCACTAAACTCACTACTCGTGCCATTTTTACTAACAATGACTTTATTAGTTAGATTAGGGTTGTACGCCGAAATCAATCCGAAAAAATGACCTGAGTGGTACATTTTAATACCATCCCATAGAATCAGGTTTTGATCGTTAGTGCCGCCTCTTACGTTAATATTGGCAATACTTTCATCTGCACTTTCTACACCAGGCAATACCTGTATAGACTGTAAGATGTCCGGTTCTATAAGCCCTGGTAAGATCCCAAAGACTTCAGTATTTAAAACTGTACTTCCATCAATTCGTTTTTCTAAACCTGTAGTTAAAAATTTGGTGATCAGAATTTCATTCAGTTCTTCTGTGTCTTCTTCTAAAACCAATTCAAAGCAGTTGCCATCTGGCGAAAACAAATCCTTAGCCGCTATAATTTTAGTTTCAAATCCTATATATGAAATAATGAGTTGCGCATTTTTAGGGATATTATTTAGTCTAAAATACCCTTCAGCATCAGATACGGCACCAGTTGAGGTGTTTTCAACGATGATATTTACACCCAAAAGTGGGCTTTTGTCTTGTGAAATAAGAATTTGTCCACAAGCATCAATTCTTTTATTCAAGGCTGAAACCGTAATATAACGCTCATCTATAATCTCAAAATTTAAAAGTGTCCTTTTATTGAGATAGGTGATCGTTTCAGACAATGACATATCCTCTTTTGGTAAGAGGATTTTTAAAGTGTTTACGTCTTCAACAGCGTACGAAAATTTTACTGAGAATTTAGCTTCGGTGAGTTCAATAAACTCTTGTAATGGAATTTCTTTCCCTTTGCCTTGGGAAAACCCAACGCTGCATATAAAAAAAAATATGTAAAGTATTAGTCTATTCACCGTTGTACGTGTACAGTGTTACTGAATTACCATCAATTTTATAACTTAATTGTAAAGGCACCGTAACCGATTGTAGTGCCGTGTTTTTATTGTCATGGGTAAAACTACCTGTAAACAATTGAGAAGTGTCAATACCTTCAGGCTTAATTTTTAAACCGTATTGGCGTTCTAATTCATCAATCACTTGTTTCAGTGGAACAGCATCAAAACTCGACTCTTTAAGTAACCAAGACGGTTCTGCATCAGCTAAATCAGAAGAAACACTCACAATTCCGTCAATAACCCTAAAGCGATTCCCGATAGGTAATTTTACAGTTTCATTATTATGTGTTACGCTTACCAAGCCTTCAAAGCATTGTACTTCAAAATAACCATCACGCTCCTTAACATTAAACTGTGTGCCCAGTACTTTTACAATTCCTGCATCGGTATTAACACTAAAGGTTTGCCCTTTACTGACTTTAAAATAAGCTTCTCCATCTAAAATAACGTCTCTATTATCTTCCCATGTTCTTTTATTGAAAGCTAATTCCGAAGCTGCATTTAATATCACTTCAGAATTGTCTGGTAAGTTTAAGGTTTGGGTTTCGGCATAATCCGTAGAAAATGATTTCTCGTTATTAAAGAACGCAAAATACGATGCACCTAATGCTACAATTAAAATAGCTGCAACTCGTAAAAACGATTTAAAATTAAGAGGAATAACCTTTGTTTCTTTTTTCTCTGTAGCGTGTTTGGCTTTAAATTCATTTAAAGCACGTTCAACATCAATTCTTGGGGCTTGAAGCTGTTGGGAATAATGGGCAATCTTATCTAAAGTAGAAATATCTTCAGACTGCTTTAAGTCGTTAATTTCTTGTTCAGAAAGCTCATTGTTGAACCATTTTAATATGTCTTTTTCGTTTTTCATGATCTATGCTTCTGTAAATAAGACAACTCTACTTTAGTTTACCCTACCTTAATATATAAATTAAATACCATCAATTTTTTCCCTTAGACTTTTTAAAGCTCCAGACATTCGTTTTTCCACTGCTTTTTGAGAAATATCTAACAATTCTGCAATTTCCCTATATTTTTTCCCATCGATACGATTAAGTAAAAATACCTCGCGTTGGGCATCTGTTAAATCCGAAATGGCATGTTGCAGTTTTTTTTTGAACTCTTCTTCCTGTAAAAGATATTCCGGATTTTGATTATTGGTATCATTATAAGGAGATGCCTTGGCATAATTTAGAACAACCTTTTCGTGCTTTACCTTATTAAGGAATAAATTATTAACGGTTGTAAATAGATACGTCTTTGCCTTTTCAAAATCTATTTTAGAACAGTTTTCCCATATTTTAGAAAAAGCATCTTGTACCAAATCCAAAGCACCGTCCCTATCTCCACATTTGTAAAAGGCAAAATTAGTAGCACCTTGGGCGTGGGTTTTATAAAAGCTATTAAAGGTAACTTCCTCACAAAGATTGTTTTGGGTGTCTCCCATAAATTTAAATTGACGTTTTACTATTTATAAGGGTTAAAATTATAAGAAAAGATGAGGATTTCATCGTAATACATTCAAAATTTAAAGCAAAATGAGTTACTACTTTTTATTCTAATCTTCATTTTTGTATATAAACTATTTCTATAGTTTATACGTATTTATTAGTGTTACGGTTTATTTGAGGTTGTTTTTTGAAAAAAAAATTAAAATCAGGGTAGGGTAAACTAAAAGATGGTTGTCTTACTAATAGAAAGGCGAAAAACTCGCTATTCATTTTAAAACAAAATATAACCCAAATTAAAATTGAAATTATGAAAACTTTAAAACACATTTTAGGATTGACCTTAATAGGACTACTTAGTTTTACCTCTTGTCAAAAAGAAGAAGACAATACATTCGGAGATGAGCCTAATACAAACGGAGTTGATTCCGTAACCAAAAGTAATTTAGAACGTTCTTCAATGTTCGATGGATCTTTTGATGACTTTTTAGATGGTAATGCATGTACATCCGTTTTGTTACCTGTTACAGCAGTAGTAAACGGAACACAAGTAACAGTAATCAGTGAATCTGATTTAGATATTGTACTAGATATTTTAGGAGAATTTAATACTGATGATGATCAGGTAATATTACAATTTCCATTAACAGTAATGACAAGTAATTATACGGAAGTTGTTGTTAATTCTCAAGGCGAATATGATGCACTTATTGATGCATGTGAGGAGGCTGAAGCCGCTGGTGAAGATGCTATTTCTTGTTTAGATGTTGAGTTTCCTATGACTATTTTAACGTATAACATTAATGCTGAACAAACAGGAAGTGTTGTATTTGAATCTGAAGAGCAATTATTTACGTATATGAGTAACCTAGGTAATGATGAATTGTTTTCTGTAAACTACCCAATTTCGGTTGAATTTAGTAACGGAACAACAGCAAGTATAGATGGTGACTCAGAACTACAAGCTAGTATTGATGACTGTACCTTTACTGAAGATGAAATGGATGAAGCTGAAGAAAATGCTGATGCTTTAGAAGAAATTCTAGTAGATGGTATGTTTAGAGTAGAATCGTTTATCAATACAGGTGTTGATACTGCAAATGATTATGTAGAGTTTACTATTGATTTCTCAAATGACTTAACTGTAAGAGCAGAAAACAATGTAAATGCGTTGATAGAAGATGTAGAAGGAACATACGAAGTCACATCTGAAACTGAAGTATTCTTGAGTTTACAGTTTGAAAATTCAGCAAGTTTTGAATTGTTGAACCAAACTTGGGAAGTAACAAGCTTTAGTAGTACTTCTATAGAATTAGTAAGTACAACAGATGCAGCAGTAACATTAGTGTTAACCCAAATCTAAAATACCTATTAATATTTACATAGTTAACCTATAATTTAGTTATGTTAGAACGGCTGCCCCACCCAAAGGCGGCTGTTCGCATACTAAAAATTTAAAATAAAAAAAGAATGAAAAAAGTACTGATCTTATTGTTAATTGTTTTTGTAAGTGTATCCTGTTCAGAGGATGATTCTAATAATGACGGCTCTGGCGGAGTGGATATGTCCGCAAATTTACAGCCGACCGGGAGTTCATCCAACGATTTACTTTCAGACATCACCTATACCAGCATCGTTATTGAGTTGGTCTATGTTGAGGGATTTCAGCCCACACAAACAGCAGTAAGTAACTTTGTTTCATTTTTAGAAGATAGAACATTTAAACCAGGAGGCATTACTGTAGAAGCGAGATCCATTCCTTCTCCAGGGTTGTCGCCATATACAACCCAAGAAATAGCCGATATAGAATCCGCTAATAGAACAAAATATAATACGGACAATCAGGTGGCTATCTGGGCATTTTTTGCAGATGGAGAAGCCGATGGTAATTCCGATAATGAGTTGACATTAGGAACAGCCTACAGAAATACATCATTTGTAATTTACGAAGAAAGCATCGATGATCTTTCTGGGGGGACGTTTCAACCAAGTCAAACAGTTTTGGAATCCACGGTTATACATCATGAATTTGGGCATATTTTAGGACTCACCAATTTGGGTGCTCCTTTACAAAGTGACCATGAGGATGAGGAAAACCCAAAGCATTGTGATGTAGAATCTTGTTTAATGTACTTTGCTGCAGAAACCGGTGCCGGTGCGACGGAAATGGTATCTGGGGGTAATGTGCCGCAACTCGATTCTCAGTGTATTGCGGATCTTCAGGCAAATGGGGGGAAATAAAAATAATGACAATTAACTTAAATTTAAAACAAAATGAAAACAACACTTATAACAATAGCAATGAGTTTGGGGTTAATTTTATCCTTAAACGCACAAGACGGGACAACAAAAAGAAAATCTAATGCAGGACTTAAAGGTGGTTATAATCTAGCCGCAGTAAGTTTTGATGGAGAAGGAGAAACTGGTCAACGAAGCAGCTTTCATATTGGTTTGTATGGCGAATCCTTTTTAAATGAGAACATTTCCATTCAGCCAGAAATACAGTACTCGCAGCAAGGCTATAAAGTAGAAAGCGGCAACAGTACCTTTACCCAAAAATTGAATTATATCAATTTACCGATAATGCTTAAAGGGTACTTGAGTAGCAATTTTTTCCTTGAAGCAGGGCCTCAGATAGGATTGGCCATTTCTCATAAAGAGGAATTTGAAGGTTCTTTATTTGAAGGCGAATCCGAATTCGATCCAAACAGTTTCGACTTTGGAGTCAACTTTGGTGGTGGTTTTAAAACCGTTTCAGGTGTGAGTCTTGGAGCGAGGTACCATTTAGGGCTAGGAGATATTTATGACGAAGGCAGCCCAAAAAACAGAGTATGGCAGTTTTATATTGGGTTTGATTTTTAAATGTACCTAGATGATTAATACAAGAAAAAGGCTTCTACATTTAGGAAGCCTTTTTTAATTAAAATGAATACGGCAACTAAAGTTCGGTGTCAATTTTAAAGCCGTGTTGACGTTTTCAATGACTTCATCATTGTCGTTTAACGTGTAATAGCGATTGATAATGTTAGTGGTGTTGGTTAAATTCCAGATAGAAAGGCCAATTTCAATTTTTGAGTTATCGCTGAGATCAAATTGATGAGATGCAGAAACATCTAATCGTAAGTAATCTTCAAGTCTTTGGTTGTTTGGCGACGCATACTCAATGCCACGCGTGTCCGGGTCTTGATTTTGTAATGGTGTGGTATATGGTCTCCCTGAGTGCCAATTAAGACCAGCAGCAACTCTAAAGTTTTTTAAGTTATAAGATAATGAGGTGTTGACGACATGTGTAATATCTAAGTTATTAGCGAATGATTGCCCTTGATTAAAATTTTCAAATTCATAGTCATTTTTACTATAGGTATAACTTAACCACGTGCTGAAGTCACCTGCTCTTTTCTGTAGAAGCATTTCAACACCTTTTATTTTATAAAACCCAGTATCCGTTTCAAATTGAAATTGGTTCTGAAATCCTTGTGACCTCGAGTTGATGCCGTCCACGGTTTTTATATAGCCTTCGGCGCCAATAAGCCAACCTTTGTTATTATAATTTAACCCGAATGACACCTGAGACCCTTGTACTACTGGAACTTCGTCAGCATCATTAGTATTGGATAATTGCCAACGACGTTTTTCAATACCGAAGAAATCTTGCTGTAAATCTATAATCTGAGTGATGGATTGATGTTTGGTTTCTGCTAAAAATTCAGCTCTAAAATGGTTTAAAAATTTCTGATTAATAGATAAGCGTGGCTCAAAGAAGATGTCTTCAAACTTTTCAATATAATTACCTCTCAGTCCAATTCTTAAATAAGTGTTTTTTGAATTTGAAGTAAACTCTGCTTCAGAATAAATAGCATGAGTTCGCAAGACTTCTTTAATTAAACTTCTAAAACGTGGTTCATTGACGTCTTCGAGATTAGTAACACCAACTTCATTAAGCTGATACCCCGTATTAAGATTAAGATTTTTGTCTAAGGCTTTTAAGACATCAAACCGAATCCCAAGGTCTTCAACACGATTTCGTTGAATCAATAACTGACCAGCCTCAACGACATTGTTAAACCCATTGAGCTCATAATTTGAAAAATAAATCTGGGCTGAACCTTCTGTACTTTTATTAAACCTAGTACTAAATGAAAGACCACCTGCAAAACTCGTTTGGTCTAATTCGCTTCGGGTTGATTCTGTTTCGTTATTAGAATCTATGGTGGTTTGGTCGTAGTTTAGGCTATTGTGTATGGATATAAAGTTAGCTTTTAGTTTTGTGTTAGGGTTGATGTCGTATATATATTTTGTGCTAAAATCGTAG
The DNA here is from genome assembly GCF_046720935.1 of Winogradskyella sp. A3E31. NCBI lineage: Bacteria > Pseudomonadati > Bacteroidota > Flavobacteriia > Flavobacteriales > Flavobacteriaceae > Winogradskyella > Winogradskyella sp. A3E31. The sequence continues at coordinate 2,007 of NZ_JBHNWH010000010.1, read as the reverse complement.
AAATAAAAGTTGTCATTTTCTGATAATTTTCTAGTTGAATTAAGTTCAGAATCACTAAATATTCTTTCAAAATAAGCATCATAAGTTGGTGAAACTAAAGCATCGGTAAATGAACGCCTAGCTGAGACCTGAAGTTCAGACTTAGTTGTTACTGGAATTTTAGCAAAACCATCTGCACTCAATAAATTTAGTCCTGCACCAGCAGTAAACTGAGAAGCACGTTCGCTTGAGTTTTCTATATGTATTAGCCCAGATACACCAGAGCCATATTTAGCACGAGTACCATTTTTGGTGACGTTTACGGTTTCTGTTAAATAAGGATTAAAGGCTGAAATTAAACCAAAAAAATGACCTGTTTGGTACATGCGCATTCCTTCGTATAGTATCAGATTTTGGTCATTGGTGCCACCTCTCATGGTAATATTTGAAATCAATTCATCAGAACTGACAATGCCAGGCAATGATTGTATGGTTTGTAAAATATCTGGTTCAATGAGTCCTGGCAATATTTCAAAGTCTTGTGGAACTATTTCGATATCCCCGTTTATATTTTTAGAAATCCCTTTGGATAAGAAGTTTTGAATGACAACTTCATCTAATGTTTGCAAATTATATTCAGGCTTAGACGGCTTAGGATCGTTAGGCTCAATAGAAATAAAACGCCCGCTAAGATCATTGAAGATTAAATTAGTGTGTTGTGATAAGTAGTTGAGTGTTTGCTTTAACGAGAAATCTTTACTGGGTGGGGTAATAGTTATGTTTGCAACCGTAGAGTCACCGTAAGAAAAACGAACATCAAATTGTTCTTCAACAATTTTTAAAATGGAGGTCAAGGGTAGTTTTTCGCTAGTGTCTTGAGAAAAGGCTACTAACGAAAGCTTAAAAAAAATGAGCAGCAGAAGGCTTTTTTTTAAACTATTCACCTGTAATGATAATCTCTGAGTTGGTTATTTTAAAATCCAATTGCAAGGGTAAGGTAATGGATTTTAATGCCAATTCTAAATCATCGTGAGTGAAACTTCCAGAAAACATTGCCTCATCATTAACGTTTTCGACAGTAACACGAACACCGTATTGTCGTTCTAGCTCATTGAGAACAAATTTAAGTGGACGACTCTCAAAATGGCTTTCTTGAGCCATCCAACTTGGTAGCAATTGGGTTTCTTTTTCATTAGTAATTATTTTCCCATCAACGATAGCAAAGCGTAAACCTGGAGATAATTTTACGGTTTTATTATTATGTGTTACAGCAACCAATCCTTCATAGCAAGTCACTTCAAAGTAATTTTCACGATGCTTTACATTGAATTCAGTACCTAAAACTGCTACTTTACCTGCGTCTGTAATGACTTCGAATTTTGAGCCTTTAGCCACTTTAAAAAAGCCTTCTCCGTTAAGATGAACTTCTCTTGTTTTAGACCAGTTGTTTTTATTATATGTAAGGGTAGATTCGGCATTTAGGTTTACGGTTGAAGCATCAGGCAGAGTAGTGATGGTTTTAGCTGCCAATTCCGTACTGACATTGGTATCTAAATTTGTAGTTACATAAAACACACTAAAGCCAATGGCTAATATGGCGGCTATTTTTAGTAGTGGACGTATCCAATTCGTTTTTGGCTTGGCTTTTAATTTAGAATTAAGCACATTTAACTCTGAGGTGAGGTCATAGTTAGGTGCCTCAAATCCTTTTAAGGTATTTGAGAGCGCTACTAAATCCTTAGAATCATCAAGAGCTTCAAAAGCCTTTTGTTCTTCAGGACTTAGGTCATGGTCTAACCATTTTTTTATGAGTGTTTCTTTATTCATTTTTACTCCTATTACTTATATAACAGTTGAGGTTAAAAAACTCCTACCTAACTTCAGTATAAAGTTTAAAAGCTTGAATGTATAAAGTTTAAAATTTGTATCATAAACTTCTCACTTCTCACTTCTCACTTCTCACTTCTCACTTCTCACTTCTCACTTCTCACTTCTCACTTCTCACTTCTCACTTCTCACTTCTCACTT